>JALGZO010000382.1 GCA_025774865.1 bacterium
GGGCCGAGCTCGAGCAGGCCGTGACGGCCGCGCTCTACACCGCCTTCGCGGCCCGGCGCGAGATCACGCCCTCAGACGTCGTCAATGCCATCAACGAAACCGTTCCGCTCTACGACACCTACGAGGAGCGGATCAAGGAGCTGCGGGACTGGGGACGCGGGCGAACCCGCCCCGCCTCCGTCGACGCCAAGATGGTGGATTACTTCGCCGGCGATTGAAGCGACTCGGCGCGGCGGGCGCGTTAGTATCTACCTGGCCATGGAAGATCGCGAAATTGCTCAGGAACGGACCCAGAACCTGTGGGCGAGCTTCGCGCGCAAGTTCGAGCCGGTCCAGCAGGCGACCGAGCTCGACCCGGCGCCGGCGATCGACGTCGGCAGGATCGGCGGCCTCGCCGCCGCCAAGGACGAGATCCTCACCTACGCGTGCGCGGCCACGGACCCCGAGGTCTACGGCCGTTGGGGTACCTATCCGCCCTCCGGGCTGCTCCTGATCGGGCAGCGCGGTGTGGGCAAGCGGCTGCTGGCACGCGCCCTCGCCACCCAGACCCAGACCGCCTACCTGGTCGTCAACATTCCGCGGCTGGTCCTCGAGGTGATCCACCGCGGGGGCAACGTGGGCGATCTGGTCAAGGCCTGGTCGCAGGCGCTCGCCGAGATGCCGCCGCTCACGGTCCTGTTCAACGAGCTGGAGTTCTCCCAGGCCCAGGAGATCGGCACCCGCCGCCCGGACCTGCCCGTCGGGCCCGTGATGGACTTCCTCCTCGACGTCGTCGACCGCACCATCGTCGAGAAGAACCACCTGGTCGTCGGCACGACCAGCCACCCCGCCACACTGCGCCACGCTTTCGCGCAGCCGGGGCGCTTCGAGCGCGTGGTCGAAGTGAATCCGATCTATCCCAACGACATCATCGAAGCACTCCGCATCCACGCGGACGAATCGGAGAAGCGCGCGGGCCACGCGCTCTTCGACGCGGTCGATTGGCAGGCGGTGGTCCGCAAGCACCGCGACTCCGCGACCGGCGACTGGATCCGCATCATGCACGCAGTGCTGCGGCGAAAGGCGCGCTGCGAGGCGGCCGGCGAGAACGTCAGCCTCGTCACCACCCAGGATCTCGAGCACGAAGTCGACCGCTTCCGTCAGGCGAGCGTCCGGCTAGCGATCACCGAGGGTGGGAACTACGTCTGATGCCGGAGACCTGGGTCGTCACCGGCGGGGCCGGCTTCATCGGCTCCAACTTCGTGCGACTGGCGCTGGCGAAGACCGACAACCGCATCGTCGTCGTCGACCTGCTCACCTACGCGGGCAATCTCGAGAGCCTCGCGGACGTGGCGCAGAACCCGCGCTTCTGCTTCGAGAAGGCGGACATCGCCGACCGCGCGGCGGTCGACCGCATCTTCCGCCAGCACCAGCCGACCGCGGTGCTGAACTTCGCAGCCGAAACCCACGTCGACCGCTCGATCGACGGGCCGGCCGCCTTCATCCGGACAAACGTGGTGGGGACCTTCGAGCTCCTCGATGCGGCGCTCCGGATGCTCGCGGAGCGCCCTCCGGCGGAACGCCGGCGATTCCGCTTCCTCCACGTCTCCACCGACGAGGTCTACGGATCGCTGGGGCCCACGGGAGCCTTCAGCGAGGCCACCCCATACGAGCCCAACTCGCCCTACTCCGCCTCGAAGGCCGGCGCCGACCACCTCGTGCGCGCCTACGGCGAGACGTACGACCTGCCCGTGCTGATCACGAACTGCTCGAACAACTACGGTCCCTACCAGTTCCCGGAGAAGCTCCTGCCGCTCATGATCCTGAACGGCGCCGAGGGCAAGCCGCTGCCCATCTACGGCGACGGCGGTAACGTCCGCGACTGGCTGTACGTCGAGGACCACTGCGCGGGCATCCTTCTGGTGCTCCAGCGAGGGCGCGTCGGCGAGAAGTACAACATCGGTGGCGGCAACGAGCGCACGAATCTCGAGATGGTCGACAGCCTGTGCGAGAAGCTCGAGCAGGTCCGCCCGGCGGCGAACAACCCCGCCCTCGCCGCAGCCGGCGTGAAACATTACAGCGAGCTCAAAACCTTCGTCCGCGACCGTCCCGGCCACGACCGCCGCTACGCGATCGACTCCGACAAGATTCGCAGCGAGCTGGGCTGGCGGCCGGCACACGATCTC
>JALGZO010000383.1 GCA_025774865.1 bacterium
GCCCCATGGTGGAGCGGGACGGGTCGGGAATTCCTGATTGCGCGGCGGTAGCGTTCACCAGAATCATCGCCGACGCGATCCAGATGTTTCTCATGGAATCGTCTCCCCGGCCCACTCAGATTAACCCCGCGCGTCCGGCGGGGTCAATCGGATGACGCCCGCGAGCGCCGCTCAGCCTCGCCGCCCGGCCGGTTCCAGGGAGGGATCGAGGCAGCAAGGTCTCGTCCTAATGAGGAGCCTCTCCCTCGCGACTGCAGCGCGATCTAGTTTTCGGACACTGCGGGCTAGTATGTGCGCGTTTCGAACTCGGAAAGGGAACGTACTTCTTCGACCAGGTAGGACCGGCGGCGGGAGGTCAGCTCCTCCCAGTCCACCTCGTGACCATCGAAGTCCGGACCATCCACACATGCGAACTTTGTTTCGCCACCCACTCTGCACCGGCATACCCCGCACATGCCCGTGCCGTCGATCATGATCGGATTGAGACTGACAATGGTCTTGATCTCGTGCGGGCGCGTCGTCTCGCTGGTCTTCATCATCATGAAGGTACAGCCCAACGCAACGACCCGATCGATGTGCTCACCGTCACGGATGAGACTTTCAAGCACGTCGGCGACCCGGCCCTCGCGATCGCACGATCCCCCGTACGTAGTGAGCACAAGGCGATCCGTACACTCACGGTACTTGTCCTGCCAGTAGAGAAGGTTCTCGCTTCGCGCTTCCATGAGCCCGATAACGCGGTTCCCGGCCTTCTTCATTGCTCTGGCCACCGGGAAAACCGCGCCGATACCGTAACATCCCATGGCAACGACCACGGTGCCGTACCTGTCGATCTCCATGGAGTTGCCCAGAGGACCGACGCACGCCTCGATCTCGTCGCCGCCTTGGAGCTGGGCGAGTCTGTGTGTCGAGGCGCCCACGGTCATGAACACCATGCTGACGATTCCCGTCTCCTCATCCCAGTCGGCGGCGGTCAAGGGAATGCGTTCCCCCACCTCGTCGATCTTGATGATCACGAAGTTGCCGGGCTCCAGCTTCCGGACCACGTCGGGAGCCTCGACTCGCAGGAGATGAAGATTGGGGACGACACGCGTACGCTCGATCACCTTGCGCATGGGCTCCTCCTAGATCCTCTCGATCCGCACGGCGCAGATCTCTTCCGGGGCCTTGCTGTCGGGATCGAAGACGCCGTCGAGGACGGTCATGAGAGAGCCTTCGCCCCCACGGGCGACCATTCGGGCAACGCCTTCTCGAGCGCGCTCCGACACCGCGGCGTGGGCTGACACCTTTCCCCGGCGGGAGACGATGCTCACCGGCATGCCCGTCTCGACTCCCATCGCCTCCGCGTCGTGGGGACTCAGGGATACCGTGCCGGCCGGTTCGATCCTCCGAAGACCGGGGACGTGGGACGCGAGAGGCGTGGCCCGGTACGTGTACTCGTCGAGCTCCGCGATCAACAGGAACGGGTAGTCCTTGTCGGGTATCTCCGTCTTCGGAGTACGTACCCGTCTGACGTCGACCGGTGCCCGCACTTTTCTGCCCGCCTGCTCGTGACCGAAGAAGGCGCCGTTCCCATCGAGCGCGTCGTGCGTGGCGCCCCCGTAGAAGGGAACGGTCTCGGCAACCTCGGCCATGACCGCGGAAGGCTGCTCGTGCTCGAAACCGGCCTTCTCCAGCTTTCCGGCCAGCCGGGAGAGTACCTCGCAGTCGGACATCGCTCCCAGCGTGCGGCGTGCGGCCGCTCTCACTCGCTGCACGCGACCTTCCATGTTCGTGTACGTCCCGTCCACCTCGGCGAAGCTCGAGACGGGGAACACGACATCGGCGATCTCGAGCGCCTCACTCGGCGGGAACAGATCCTGAACGATCACGAATCCCGCATCGTACTTTCCCGGGGACAGGTCTTCGCCCATCAGATAGAGAAGGTCCAGCCCTCCCTCCCGGGCGGCCGTGTGAACCTCGGGCACCGTCATTCCGTCACACCCGAAGAACGCCGCCATCTCGATGGCGCCGCGGTCGTTCGCCGCGCTCAGGAGCGGAAGCACCTTGGCGCCGAGCGCGCGGGCCACGGCGGAGATCAGATTCCCGTTCCTCGTCCCCTCCCGGCGGCGCATCACACCGCTTCCGAACAGGACGAGGACGGATCCCTTCTTCTTGGCGTCCTCGAGGACATCTGCGGCCCTCTCGACGTCCTCGGGGACAGCCGCGCTCTCGCCCCCCATCCGCGCGGACAGCGAGTCGAGCACCTGGCGCTCCCCACCGGGCTCGTATTGGATCTCGCAGGTCGCGAGGCCAGACAGCACTGTCTCGTGGGGGCTCATCAGGACGAGACTCGTTCCGCCCTCCCGGATCGCCCGCTTCAGCTTCTCCGCCAGCACCGGATGCGAGAAGGAAGGATCGGCGCCGATGACGAGCACCGCCGCGGCGTCGGTCAAATCGGAGATCCGGGCGGGCTCTGACCCGTTGCCGTGGCCATTGAGCAGCGGCCCGTAGGAGAGCCTCACCGAGCTGTCCACGTTGCGGGTCTCGAGCACGTCGCGCGCGAACTTGTGCGCGTAGTAGATGCTCTCGTTCGTGCAACTGCCCGAGTACAGCAGGGCCGAGCGCTCCGGTTTGGCCCGCCGGATGCCCTCGGCGGCCGCGTCCAGCGCCGTCTGCCACGGCACTTCGACGAGGTCACCGTTCCGGCGGATCATGGGGCTTTTCGGCCTCTTGATGCTCCGAACGAACTCGACCACGGAGAAGCGTCCCCGGACGCAATTGTCACCTTGATTGACGGGGCCGTCCCGACGCGGAAGCGCCTCGATCACGCCGTCGTGCTTGACGCCGAGGTCGAACTGGCAACCGACGCTGCAGAAGGAACACGTGGTCTGCACGTGCTGGTCCGCCGCTCCGTCCCAACGACGAACGCGTTCCGACAGGGAGCCGGTCGGACACGCGTCCACGCACGATCCGCAGAAGCGGCAGCCCGACTCGAGCAGGGTGCGGTTGAACGCCGTACCCACGCGCGCCTCGCTACCCCGGTAGACGAAGTCGAGCGTGTTCGTCCTCCCGATCTCCTCGCAGGCCCTCACGCAGCGCCCGCACAGGATGCAGAGATTGTCGTCCCGGTCGATGAACGGGTCACGCCGGTCGATGGGCAGACCCCGATACAGCGAAGGAACCGTGATCTCGGGGCCGGCATCCCCGAAGACGTGCTGCACCACCTGCCGTAGCTCGCACATGTATCCCTTGGGGCAGAAGTTGCAGCCCGTCGTCGCTTCGGCCCGGCCGGTGCACTCGTGGTGAGTCCAGCATTCGTGCCGTTCCTCACAGACCAGGCACGCCGAGGGATGCTCGCACAGCAGGAGCTCCAGGACACCCCTGCGCAGCTTCTGGATTGCGTCCGTATTCGTCCGGACAACCATGCCGTCCTGCGCCGTCGTGATGCAGGCGGGATGGGAACCGGGCCTTCCCTCGATCTCCACCACGCACAACCGGCAGCCGCCGTAGGGTCTGAGGTCCGGGTGATCGCACAGGGTCGGCACGTAGACTTCGGCCTTCCGGGCCGCATCCAGAATGCGGGCGCCCTCCTCCACCTGCGCCTTGCGCCCGTCGATCTGCAAATCGATCATGACACCATCACCTCGGCGGGGGATTTCTTGACCACGGCCCCGACCTTCGGGGGGCAGACGGCGAGGCAGGTGCCGCAGCGCATGCACTTCACGTCGTCGATCACGTGCACGTTCTTGTGCTGTCCCGTGATCGCTCCGACCGAGCACTCGTCGATGCAGATGCCGCAACCCACGCATCCCTCGGTGATCTCGAAGGTCACGAGGTCCATGCAGCGGAGCGCCGGGCAGCGCTTCTCGTGGACGTGTGCCTCGTACTCGTCGCGGAAGTAGCGCAAGGTGGTCAGCACGGGGTTCGGTGCCGTCTGCCCGAGCCCGCAGAGCGAGGTCGCCTTGACCGTCAGCGCCAGTTCCTCGAGCTTCACGAGATTCTCCGGGGTACCCTCCCCCCGTTTGATCTTCGCCAGGATGTCCACCATCTGCCGCGTCCCGATCCGGCACGGCGTGCACTCGCCGCAGGACTCACTCTGCGTGAAGCTGAGGAAGTAGTGGGCGACGTCCACCATGCACGTCGTCTCGTCCATCACGATCATGCCGCCCGACCCCATCATCGAGCCCACTTCGATCAGGCTCTCGAAGTCGACGGGAAGATCCAGGTGCTCCGCGGGGATGCATCCGCCGGACGGCCCACCCGTTTGCACCGCCTTGAACTTCTTGCCGTCGGGAATTCCGCCGCCGATGTCCTCCACGATCTCCCTCAGGGTGATCCCCATCGGCACTTCGACGAGACCCGTGTTGTTGATCTGGCCGACCAGCGAGAAGATCTTGGTCCCCTTGCTCTTCTCGACCCCGATCTTGGCGTACTCGGCTGCACCCTGGCGGATGATCACCGGCACGTTCGCCCAGGTCTCCACGTTGTTGATGCTCGTCGGTTGACCCCACAGCCCGCTCTGCACGGGATACGGGGGCCTGGGCCGCGGCATGCCGCGCCGCCCTTCGACCGACGCGATCAGGGCCGTCTCTTCGCCGCAGACGAAGGCACCGGCCCCCCGGCAGATCCTCACCTCGAAATCGAATCCCGTTCCCAGAATGTCCTTGCCGAGAAACCCGCGCTCCTGCGCCTGCTCGATCGCGATCCCGACGCTCTCGATCGCTGCGGGGTACTCCATCCGTACGTAGAAGTGACCCTGTCGCGCTCCCATCGCGTACGCGCCGATGATCATCCCTTCCAGAACGCTGTGCGGATTCCCTTCCAGAACGCTGCGATCCATGTAGGCGCCCGGGTCTCCCTCGTCCGCGTTGCAGATGATGTGCTTCACGTCACCCGGCGCACTCCGGCAGCGTTCCCACTTGACGCCGGTCGGGAAACCGGCCCCGCCCCGGCCCCGCAGCCCAGCGGTCTTGATCTCCTCGATCACCTCGTCCGGCTGCTTTTCCGTGAGTACGGCAACGAGCGCCTCGTAACCTCCGAGAGCGATGTAATCGTCGATCTGCGTGCAATCGATGAACTTGTTGCTGGCCAGAAGCGTGCGGGTCTGCTTCTTGTAGAAGGGAATCTCGCTCTCGAGCTCGACCTTCTCCTCCGTTCCCGGGTCCACATACAGAAGTCGCTCGATCACGTCGTTGCCGAGTACGGACTGCTCGACGATCTCCACTGCATCCTCGGGCTTGACCTTGCAGTAGCAGATTTCGCTGGGAGTCAGGACGACGAGAGGGCCCTGCTGGCAGAAGCCATGGCAACCCGATCGCCGGAGTCCCACCTTCTTCTTCAGGCGGTGCTTCGCGAGGAGGGTCTCCAGGGCCTCCGTCAGCGCGCGGGCCTTCGACGGGGCGCAGCTCGGTCCGCCGCACACGCTGATCCACTTCTTCACGGACTCGATTCTCTTACGCGCCGCGTTCTTCGCCGCCTCGAAGTCGGCCGCGCTGCGAATTCGTCCTACTGCCGCTTGCGCGCTCACCGGGGACCCCCTCCGAACTCCGTGATCAACGCCGAGACATCCCGAACTCCCACGTGGGCCCGATAGTTGCCGTCCACGACGACGACCGGGCCGATGGCACAGCATCCGAGGCAGTTGACGGTTTCGAGCGTGAACTGACCATCGAGCGTCGTTTCGCCGGTTCGGATTTCCAGTCGCCGCTCGAATTCCTCGGCCACCGGCGCGCCCCCGCGGACGTGACACGCGGTTCCGAGGCACACCGACGCGACGTGCCGCCCGCGCGGCGCGAACGTGAAGGCCTTGAAGAAGGTGGCCACCCCGTAGACCTTGGAGAGGGGAACGCCCAACTCGCGGGACACGACCTCGAGGCTCTCTTCCGGGAGATAGTTGTAGGCGGCCTGCACGTTCTGCAGGACCGAGATCAGTGCCGCCTCGTCCTTGCCGTGCTCCTCCGTGATTCTCTTGACCGCGGCGACCGTCTCTGTCATGCCGGTTCCCCCGAAAGCCTCTTGTGGATTGCGGCCGCGGCCTTCTTGCCGTTGCCCGCCGCATCGATGACCGTCGCCGACCCGGTCACGATGTCCCCCGCCGCGTAGACCCGGTCCATCGAGGTCTCGCCCGTTTCCTCATCCACGATGAGCCCGCCCCAGCGCTCGGTGTCGAGCTCCGGCGTGCACCCCGCGATGAGCGGGTTGGGGCTCGTCCCGATCGCCACCACGAAAGCGTCGCACTCCATCGTGAACGTCTCCCCGGTAGGCACCGGCCGCGCGCGACCCGACGCATCCGGCTCCCCGAGCTTCATCTTCTCCAGCACGATCTCCTTCACGAATCCCCGGTCGTCACCGTGGATCTCCACCGGTGTCGTGAGCCAGTGGAATTGGACGCCCTCCTCGACGGCGTGCTCGTACTCCTCGATCCGCGCGGTCATCTCCTTGATCGTCCGCCGGTAGACGATGATCGCGTCCTCGGCGCCGAGCCTCATCGCGCTGCGCACCGAGTCCATGGCGACGTTGCCGGCGCCCACCACGATCGTTCGCCGCCCGGCTCGGGCGGGCGTGTCGTATTCGGGGAACCGATACCCGCTCATCAGGTTGACTCGGGTCAGAAACTCGTTCGCCGAGTAGACCCCGGTCAGGTTCTCACCGGGAATCTTCAGGAACGACGGCAGTCCTGCGCCCGTACCGAGGAAGACGGCGGCGTACTCCGCGAGCAGCTCCTCCAGCGTCACGACCTTACCGACGACGACGTTGCACTCGATCTCGACGCCGAGCCGCCTCAAGCCGTCGATCTCGAAGTCGAGGATGTGGTTCGGCAGGCGGAACTCCGGGATCCCGTAGCGAAGGACGCCGCCCGGTTGGTGAAGCGCCTCGAAGATCTTGACCGAGTAGCCGAGCCGGGCGAGGTCTCCCGCCACCGTCAATCCGGCGGGGCCGGAACCGACGATGGCGATCTTCTCCGGCTTGAGCTCGGGCAGCTCCTCGCTGATCCTGCCGACCTCCATTTCCCAGTCGGCGAGGAAACGCTCGAGGAAGCCGATCCCGACGGGGCTAAACCGCTTGCCCAGGTGGCAGCACTTCTCGCACTGTGTTTCTTGGGGACACACCCGTCCGCACACCGCCGGAAGGCTGTTGACCGCTTTGACCGCCCGCAACGCGTCCTCGAACTGCCCCTCCTGGATCAAGTGCGCCATCTTCTGTATCGGGACATTGACGGGACAGCCGAGCTCGCAGTCGGGCTGCTGGCATTCGAGGCACCGTCCTGCTTCGAAGATCGCCCGGGGCGCGTCGTAGCCCTGATTGACCTCGTGGAAGACCGCACGGCGTTCCACAGGGTCCAGCATCGGCATTTCGGTCTTGCTACGCGCTTTTATCGACATCGTCGTCCCTCAGTCGGCGCCCCTCGCGGTCACAAGAGCGGGTTCGCGTGCATCGCCTTGAGTCTGGCCCAGCGCCGCTCGACCTCCGCTTCGCCCGCCTCGAGCATCGCGTGGTTCTCTTCCTTGAGGAGGTGTCTCGTCTTGCCCATCATGCCGAGGTAGTCCCGGAGCGGAATGCGCCGGCCGACGGCCTCGGGGTCGTAGGTGATGTTCGTCTCGCCTCTTTCCACCTCGTACAGCGGGAAGAAACAGCTATCGACGGCAGCCTGCATGACCGCGGTGCCGACATCGTCTTCCGTCCGCCAGTTGAGCGGACAGAACGAGAGCACCTTCCCGTACACCAGGCCCTCGTGCTTCGCGTACCACTGGGCCTTGGCCGCCTTCTTGATGAGGTCCTGCGGGTATCCGTCGACACCGCTGAACACGTACGGGATGTGCGTGGCCGCCATGATCTGGATCGTGTCCTTGTGCTGGTACTGCTTGCCGACCTGCTTGGGACCCACGTTGCTCGTGCTCGTGCGGTGTCCCAGGGGCGTCGAGTAGGAGAGCTGCGCACCGGTGTTCATGTACCCCTGGTTGTCGTACTCGAGGATGATGATCCGATGGTTCCGGTTCGCGGTGCCGATCGTCGGCCCCATCCCGATGTCCATCCCCCCGTCACCCGTCACCATGACGAACGTGATGTCGGGGTCCTCGCCGAACTCACCGCGCCGCAGGCGCTCGTGGTACATCTCCGCCAACCCCGCGAGCGTGGGCGCGCCGTTCTGGAAGAGGTTGTGGAGGTACGTCACACGGTGCGAGGTGAGGGGATAGCCCGTCGTCACGACCATGCTGCAGCCGGTCTGGAACAGCACCACCACGTTCCCCTCGATCCCCATGAAGAACTGGCGGAACGAGGAGAACGCCCCGCAACCGGGGCACGCGCCGTGGCCCGGCGCCACCCGACTGGGAACGGTCGTGAAGCTGTGCATCGGTGCCAGCTCCACCTCGAGCTTCCCGGTCTCGGGATCCGGCTCGACCTTGACCAGCCCCTGGCTCGTCTCTTCCTTCGTGAGGGGCGGCAGCTTTGGCTCCATGACCACGCTCGGATCACCGGGCGTCGCTCCATGGTAGTCGAAGCGCTTTTCCACCTTGCCCGTCTTGGCCGCCTCCAACGCCATCCGGAACCACTCCTCGGCGTCCTCCCGGTAGAAGTCCAGCCCGCCAAGACCGTAGACCCGGCTGATGCAGAGGGAGCTGTTCTCGGGATCGTCCTTCAGGGCGGCCTTCACCTCGTGGCTCATGTTGCCGCCGCCTGAGCCATAGGAATCGGCACGATCCCCGATCACGACGACCTTCACGTCCCTCAGCGACCCCTGCACTTCGGCAATGGGGAACGGACGGATTACGGTCGGGCT
>JALGZO010000384.1 GCA_025774865.1 bacterium
CGGCTCTGGCGAAGCGCGTGCTGTACCAGATCCCGATCGAGCGGATCGAGGACCCCACGCTGGCTCAGCTGGTCCGCGCTCAGCAGCTGTCGCTCGATCGCAAGCTGACGCTGCTGGGCGACCGGGGCACGCCGCAGTTCCTCCACGGGAGTCTCCAGCTCTACGGGGGGGTGGACGAGTCTCTTCTCGATCTCGCCTTCGAGATCCTGAATCGGGTTCCGTCGCGTAGCCGGGACGAATCGCCCCGCGGCGCCGCCGACGCCAGCACCTTCGCGGCTCGCGCCTCCGAGGAGCTCGAGTACTACCGCTCCCTCCATCCTGCGGTTCGCGGCAGCGTCGAGGTGCGAAAGGACTTCGTGGGGTTGATGGTGTCGCGCGGAAGCCTGCTCGTCGGAGCGCGGACCAAGGTACCCCGGTCGCGCGTGGAGGCGCTCGTCGCCCACGAAGTGGGCACGCACATCGTGACCTACGTGAACGGAAGGGCACAGCCGTTCCGCCAGCTCTCCGTGGGGCTTCCGGGATACGACGAGCTGCAGGAGGGCATCGCGGTGCTCTCGGAGTATCTGGTGGGGGGATTCAGCCGGCCGCGGCTTCGGCTGCTGGCCGCTCGGGTCGTCGCGGTGCATCGCCTGGTGGAAGGGGCGGATTTCGTGGAGGTGTTTCGCGAGCTCGATCGTGTGCACGACTTCGCGCAGCGGACGGCGTTCACCATCACCATGCGCGCGTTCCGCGGCGGAGGGTTGACCAAGGACGTGGTGTACTTGAGGGGGCTGGTGGGCGTGCTCGCCTATCTGCGTGAAGGTGGCGCGCTGGAGCCGTTGCTGGTGGGGAAGCTCGGCCCGGACCACGTGCCCATCATCGAAGAGCTTCAGTGGCGCAAGGTCCTCGTCCCCCCGCCTCTGCGGCCGCGCTACCTGGACGATCCTGAGGCGGTGAGACGGCTGGCCGATGTTCGGCGAGGTGTCTCGGTCCTGGATCTCGTGAAGAGAGGAAGACAATGAAGATCGGATTCGTGGTGAATGAGATCAAGACGGAAGAAACAGGGTACACCACGACGCGACTGGCGATGGCAGCGATCAACCGCGGACACGAGGTGTGGGTGATCGGGGCGGGAGACTTCGCCTACGATGCCGACGAATCCGTCCGCGCTCGAGCCACCGCCGCGCCCAAGTCGCAATACAAGTCCTCCGATGTCTACATGGCCGACCTGAAAGGGCGCCGAGCCAAGCAGGAGCGCATCAGTGTCGACGACCTCGACGTACTGCTCCTTCGCAACGACCCCTCGACGGATCTGGCATACCGCTCCTGGGCGCAGTCCTCGGGAATCATCTTCGGCCGCGTGGGCATGCGGCGCGGGCTGATCGTACTGAACGACCCGAACGGCCTGTCCAAGGCGATGAACAAGATGTACTTCCAGCTCTACCCGGAGGAGGTCCGCCCTCGAACCGTCATCACGAGGGATCGGGACGAGATTCGGGGGTTCTGGAAGGAGCAGGGCGGGACGATCGTGCTCAAGCCGCTTCAGGGATCCGGCGGCCAGGGGGTGTTCCTGGTGCGCGAGGGAGACGGCTCGAACCTGAACCAGATGGTCGACGCGGTCAGCCGGGATGGATACGTCATTGCACAGGAATACCTGCCGGCCGCCGCGGAGGGGGACACGCGGCTGTTTCTCATGAACGGCCAACCGTTGCGTTACCGCGGCAAGTACGCCGCGTTTCGGCGCGTGCGAACCGGAGATGACATGCGCAGCAACATCCACGCCGGGGGCAAGCTCAGGGAGGCCGTGATCACCGACCAGCATCTTCGAATCGCGGAGATCGTGCGTCCCAAGGTCGTTCAGGACGGCATGTTCCTCGTCGGCCTCGACATCGTCGGCGACAAGCTGATGGAGATCAACGTGTTCAGTCCCGGCGGGCTCGGCAGCGCCCAGAGGTTCGAGAAGGTCAACTTCTCCCATGCGGTGATCGAGGCGTTGGAGCGGAAGGTCGATTACATGTCGTACTACCGTCGGAACTTCGACAACGTCGATCTGGCGACCCTGTAGCCACCGCCGTTCGAAGATCGGGTCTGGCCGAGGACGACATGGGCCGTCTTCGGGAGGGCGGGGCGTCCCACGGGAGCCATTTACTATACGCAACGTATCGTATATATT
>JALGZO010000385.1 GCA_025774865.1 bacterium
ACCTTCTCGACTACGCGATTCTGATGCTGAGTGACGGGCCCCTCACGGAGAAGGAGATCCGGAAGATCCACGCGGGGTGGAAGGACCGCTACCGCGAAACGGGGCAGTTGCTCTCCATCCAACTTCTCACGGAGGTCCTGAGAAAGGTGCACGCCGGCGAGTCGCGGCGACCCGTGTACCTGGCCGTGACCGTCGCTTGCGAAACCATGCAGCACGTGGATCAGAGGTTGCGCGTGGAGGGTCTCCTGTGGCGTGTCCTTCCGGAACGAAACGGGCACGATTCGGAGGAGGAGCCGGACATCGACCTTGCGAAGACGCTGCGGCTGTTTCGCCGGGACTTTCGATTGGACAGCGCGACCGACCTCGGGTTCCCCTGGGCGGAACGCTCTTCGATCCGCACGTTGATGACGAACTATCCGGCCGTGCTGCGGCTCGTGGCCACCGCGGCGGCCGAGCGCGGCGAGCTCGAAGACTTCCATTTCGCCTTGGACCGGGCCACGGCCGTCCTCGCCTTCCACGGCGACGAGGAAACGGTGAAGACGCTGGACGACTATCGCGACGTGATCGATCCCGACCGTTCGGGTTCGGGCGGCTGACGTGACGGAGCTCGACCCGGCCCGGGACGACGAGTTGGCGCAGCAGAGCCGTCGCGGCGACCCTCGCGCACTGGCCGTCCTTTACTGCCGCCATGCGCCGGCCCTCCTCGGCTATCTCGAGCACACGCTGGGGGAACGGGCCGACGCCGAGGACGTCCTCCACGAGTCGTTCCTCCGGCTCTTCGAGGGACGTGGCCGGTACCGTTCCCGCGGGCGATTCCGCGAGTGGCTGTTCACGGTCGCCACCCGGATTGCGCGAGATCGCGTCCGAACGGCCCAGCGCCGCGACCGGCTTGCAAACGCAGCGGCCGACGAGCTCGCTCCGGCGCGCGGCGACCTACCCGACGAACGCGCGGCGGCAGGAGAGCTGGCCGAGCGGGTCGAGTCGGTGCTGCACGATCTCCCCGAACCCTATGCGGCCGTGTTTCACCTGCGGGTCCGGGAGCGTTTCAGTTACCGGGAAATCGCAGCGATCACCGGCGAGCCCGAAGGAACCCTTCGCTCACGCGTCCACCATGCCTTGAAGCGCGTGCGTCACGCGTTGACGAAGCGCGAATCGAATCCACGTCCCTCCCGAAGGAGCCCGGACCGATGAGAGACTTTCCCCTCGACGAAGATCCGCTTCTCGCGACGGCCCTGGAAGAGTTCCGACAGTTGCCGCTCGGCGACGCACCGGCCGGGATCCTCGTCTCGCTGCTCGAGAAGCAGGCCGCCACGAGAAGCCGGCCGCGCGGGGCCCGGATGTGGGCGGCGGCCGCCGTGGGAGTCGTCGCGCTGGTGGCCGGCTTCTGGGCCGGCCGTCTATCGACGGAGTATCCGGAGGAGCCGCCGCCCGACGCGACGTTGATCGAGAACCGCGTCCCCGCCCCGCAGCTGCCGGAGCCGCCGCGGATTCCGTTCGCGGCCGCCTAGCCGACGAGCCAGAAGACGCCGACCACGATCGCGGCGAGCCCGGCCGCGGACACAAGCCGGCGGTACGCCTTGTCGGCCTTGTCTCCGAGCCGCTCGGAGGCGCCGCCCACGCCCAGCGCGTAGACCGCCATGGCCGCGATGGACCCGATTCCGTAGCCGCCCAGGTAAGTCACCGCGTCGATCGAAGCGGAGAACGCGAGCGCCGGAAGCACGCCCAGGATGTGCGAGCTGCCGGCCAGCCCGTGGAGAGCGCCGACGCCGAAGGCCGCGTGTGGATGAGCGTGGGCGTGCTCGGCGTCGTGCGTGCTCCCCTTCTCGTGAATGTGGATGTGCGAGTGCCGGAGGTCCCCGTGTTCGTGCTCGTGGAGGTGCACCCGAGAGCGCAAGCCGACACGGATCGACCACAGGCCGATCGCGATCAGGACTACCCCGACGATGCGCTCGCTCCACGCGGAGAGCCGCTCCAGCGGGAGGGCCTCCCGGAGGAAGAACGCCAGCCCGGCAATGACGGCGACGCCGGCCGTGTGCCCGAGCCCCCAACGGACCCCGACCCGCCAGGCGCGAGACCGCGCGGTGACGGCAAGTGGCGTCATCGCCGCGAGATGATCCGGCCCGACGAAAACGTGGACGATCCCCGCCA
>JALGZO010000386.1 GCA_025774865.1 bacterium
CTGAGGCTCTGACGGACGGGCGGTGGCGAGAAACGCCAGGCAGGACGCCAAGTCACGGTCCCGGTCGTTCGGCGGGATGACGGGAACACCTTGTCCTGCTACAACTTCCGGCGTGTCTGGAGACGGTGACACAGCGGACTCAAAGTCCGCCGGTCCATGAGGCTCATGCGGGTTCGATTCCCGCCTCCGGCACCATTTCTTCGCTTCTACGCGGCTCTTCGCGGGCGGTCCGACACCCCGTCGACGGCGATCACGGCCGCCGCTCCCGACGCGATCACCGGATGCTGAAGCTTCGCCTCGTGCGAGGTCTGCCGGCGGGTTCCGTCACCGACTCATCGTTACTTCGCCCGGTCGCGCGGCCGGCTCGCCGAGGATCTCGACCGTGCGGGACATCTGTTCCTCGAAGCGGGTGAGGTAGCGCAATGCGGTTTCGTCGCGGGGATCCACGTCGAGCGCTTCTTCCCAGCGCCGTGTGGCCTCCGCGAGATCTCCCGTCGCGAACGCTTCCAGACCGCGTATGAGGTACTCGCTCCTGAGATACTCCGCGACGCTCTCAAACGTCGGATCGGTAGACCACACGAGCTCCCAGTACTTCACTGCGTCGTCGGCGCGTCCTTCTTCCATTGCGGTCGCGCCCTGCCGGTACAGCTCACCGAGCTCTTTCCGCTTTTTCCTCGACAGCGTCGGCGCCGCGATCCTCACTCCCTTGCTGCCTTCGGCATCGGTTCCGTCGCGGGCTTTCTCGCCGATGGCCTCGGCAGCGAGGTCTTGCTCGGCGGCGCGAATCAGGGATTCGAGGTCCGCGACCGACGCTTCGGGGTCGAGAGCGCGGATCTCGTCGACGGTCTGCTCCGCCTCCTCCAGAAGTCCGACCTTCACGAATCGCGCGGCCTGCTGCTGCAAGTGCGTGGTGTTGATGCGAATCGCGGTCGTCGTGCGCGCGAGCATCGCGCGCGCGTCGCCGTCGTCAGGATTGGCCTGCAGGATCTCGGTCAAGTGCTGCCTGGCCGCCGGGAGATCTTCCTGCGTGAACGCGTCGAGCGCGCTCGCGAAGAGCTCCCGGTTCGGAGCCGATCGGGCGGCGTGGCGGTCGCTCCAGAAGCGTGCGAGCTTGAGTCCCGCCTGCGCTCGAGTGTCGTCGGGATCGAGATTCAGGATCTGGCCGTAGAGGATCGCCGCGTCCGTGAAGCGATCCGCGCTCGTGGCCGCGTCGGCCTTACCCCACAGGCACCGGGCCTCGAACGCCTTCGTCGACGGGTTCTCGGGCTCCAGGACGGACACGGCCCCCAGCATACTCAGGGCCTCGTCGTAACGTTCCGCGCCCGCCAGTTCCTCGACCTGCCGGACCATCTCCTCGACCCGGCGGGCCCGCAACTCCTCGAAAGACTTCGCGACGCGCGCCTGGTACGCCTCTTCCTCCGCCTGCAATTGGAGTCGCCGGGATTCCTCGACTGTCGCGCCGAACTGGATAGCGACTCCGAAGCGGTGAACCGGTTCGATGTCGTTGTTCTCCAGGACGTAATCGAACGCGTAGCGGCGCCACCGGATCCCGGCGCCCGCCGTGAACATGCCGTCGTTCGCTCCCAGCCGAACCGCGAGAAGCTCGTGAAGTCCCACTTCGAGTCCGGCGTGAACTCCGACCGACGAGTTGCGATTCTTCTCGAGGTCGAAGGCCGCTAGCGCGGCGACGTTCTCCGCGACCGGGTGGGCGTACGCGAGGCCCGTCCTCACGCGCGTCGGATCGGTGACGCTCTCGGCGTCGTGCTCGAGGGAGGGCTCGACGATATTGTGGATCGCGAGTCCCCAGGACACGCGCTCCGCCCAGGTGACGCTCGGTGCGAGCGCGACGATCGGCCGACCGAGAACGCCGATGTTCACGCCGACGCCGCCCGCCGAGGAGTGGGCGATGCTCTGACGCTGTAGCTTGACCGAGCCGCCGACGCTCCACAGATCGGACAAGGTCCTCCCGTACGACAACGTGAACTCGGTCTGCCGATCGGTCAGATCGTCCGAGAGCAGGGTGCCCCGCTCGTCCCGCTCCGCGATGCCGTCGACCGCGAGGCGGCGAAACGTGAAGGCGGCGGCTCCCCACCTCCAGTTCGGAATCACGATCGACGCGTACTCTTCGTCCACATCAAGGCCGTAGAG
>JALGZO010000387.1 GCA_025774865.1 bacterium
GCGGCGGCTCGCCCGTGAGTGGCTCGGCCAGGCCGCCGGCGGCGAGGTGAACGGGAGGTCGCGGCTCACGCTTCGGCAGGCCTGGAGCCGGTACTGCGGGCACCTCATCGCGAAAGGCCGATCGGAGCGGACGCTCGAGGCCTACGAGCTCGCCTGGACGCACGTCAGCGATTGGCTCGACATGCCGCTCGCCCGGCTGGCGGACGATCCGGATCTCGTGGCTGAGCGGCACCAGAAGATCACCGCGAATCGGGGCCCGATCATCGCGAACCGGGTCATGCGGGCCGTGCGCGCGGTCTACCGATTCGCCCACAAGCGGCGGCTCGACCGAGGGCTTCCCTCCGAGCACCCCTGCGCGGCCGTGGACTGGAACACGGAGAATCGACGGGACACGGCGCTCACGCCCGAGACGGCGCCGAAATGGTACAAGCAACTCAACCGGTTCGAGAACGTCGTCCGCCGCGAGTTCCACTGGTTCACGCTACTCTCGGGTTCACGCCCGGGCAGCCTCAAGCGCGCGAAGTGGGAACACCTGGACGTCCGTCGGCGTGTTCTTCACTTTCCGGATCCCAAGGGCGGCCCTGATCGGGCCTTCGATCTGGCGCTCAGCCGCGAGATGCTCCGGTCCCTCGCCCGGGTGCGTCGGGCGGGGCGCCTCCTGCAGCCCGAGCAGTCGGTTACCTGGATCTTTCCCGCCGAGACGGCAGCCGGTCACATCGCCGAACACAAGGAGAATCGGGCCGTTCTCAGCCACTGGGGCGGCGACCTCCGTCAGACATGGCGGACGGTCGCGGTTGCTGCCGGAGTCGGAGAGATGGAAGCGCACCTCCTCCTGAACCACAAACTCCGCGGCGTTAGCGCCGGCTACATCACTCGAAGCGCTCTCCAACCTCACCTCGTGGCGGCGCAAGAGAAGGTGTCTTCCGAGGTCCTGCGATGGACAGGGGCCACCGGTACGCGGCAGGTCTATCGGCAAGAAACGGGATGAAGACCAGAAAGTGGCCTCTCGGACGCTCGGCTATCTCAAACGCACGATCCGCTGCGTAGCGACGAAGTCTCCCGCTTCCATCCGGTAGAGGTACACGCCCGAAGGCACAGAACGTCCTGACTCGTCCCGCCCTTCCCACGATACGCTGTGCCGTCCCGCGGATCTCGACTCGTTCACCAGAGTCCGTACGAGACGGCCCGCCACGTCATAGATCGACAGACGAACGTGACCCGGCCGAGGTACGTCAAACCTCAGGGTCGTTCGTGGATGGAACGGATTGGGGTGGGCCGTCAGCGCGAGAGCTGCTGCGTTCGCGACGTTCTCGTCCACGGCGGTTGTCACCCCGGGCTGCGGGGCGCGGAACTCGGTATTCACGCCGCCGCCCTTGAAGAACCAGCCGTCGTGCGCGACGAGGCTGTAGGTGATCCAGGTGGGAAAGCTCAGGTTGCCGGTGTAGTTCTCCCAATCGACGAGATCGTCACTGAGCCAGATGGTCCCTCCCTGCGGGTTGCCGTTCCAGGTCGCGATGGCGAGGCGCCCGTCCTGCGCGATGGCAATGCCGGTGACGACATGGCTGAACGGGAGGGTCGTGATCTCTTCCCAGCTGTCGCCAAAGTCCGGCGACGACCTGAAGCTGCCATCGCCGTCGCCGTAGTGGACGCCGAACAGCAGGCGGCCCTGCCAGTAGTTCTCCGAGAAGAGATAGGACGAGCCGAGCTCCGAGCCGATGTCGGTCCACGTGGCGCCGAGATCGTCGGAGCGGTAGATCGTGCCGCCGTTGGTGATCTGCTCGGACGCGAACAGCCGACCCTCGTGCGCGAAGAGCCTGAAGCCCGGATTCCCGCTCGGGGCGGCGACCGGCGCCCAGCTCGCACCGAAGTCGTCGGTGCGCTGGATCGCATTGACATCCGCGGAGCTCGCGAAGAGCGTCTCCCCGATGGGAGCAAAGTAGGAGAAGTGCTGATCCTGCTCGAGGGTTTCCCAGGTCGACCAGGCGTCGCCGTCGCGCTGGGAGCGGAAGTTGTGGCCGTTTTCTCCACTGATGTCGAAGCGGCTGATGATGAACCAGTCGCCGACGATGACCATGGCCGACATGACAGCGTAGGAATCCGCCGGCAGGCCGTCGGCGAGCTCGGTCCAGGTGTCGGCGTGGTCG
>JALGZO010000388.1 GCA_025774865.1 bacterium
ATCGAGGCGAAGCTCGTCGCCCTCCCCGTCCTGCACCTCGCCGGCGCCTCCTACCGCGGCGTGTCCGTCAACTCGCTGGTCGGCGAAGCCGGCGTCGTCGCCGAACGCGCGCTGGGCCGCGGGTAGCTCACGCGGATCACGACGAGCGCTCTTCCCCCGCCGGTCGTCGCGCGATCGCGAACAACGACGTTCCGAAGGGTAGATCCGCGCGCTTGAGCCACGCTCCTTCGGCGGACACCACTCGCGTCAGCAGGTGATTCAACGGCTCCGGCGTCGGCACGTAGCTGGCCTTGGCCTTCTCTCCGCGGGGGACAAGCCGCGACAGAAGACGATAACCCGCGACGAGCGGGAGGATGGACGCCATGGCGTACGTAACGCGCACCACCTCGAGGCCGTTCCGCGTCAGCGAGTCCCGAAGCGTGCGCCGAATGTAGCGGCGATGATGGTGGAGGCTCACGTCGTGGTCGCTCCAGAGGAACATGTAGGCGGGAACCGACAGGAAGATCCGGCCCCCGGGTCGAAGGACGCGCCGGATCTCCCGCAGGAAAGCATCCTCGGCGTCGACGTGTTCGAGCACATCGAAGAACGTGCAGAGCCCGAAGCACTCGTCCGGAAACGGAAGCGACTCACCGCGCGCCAAGAGGACGGGCCGTTCCGGCCGCGGTCGCCCGTCCGCCCACAGTGTCCCCTCCACTTCGCTTCCGACGAAGCGGCCGAAGGGCGCGAGCAGCCCGAAGTTCGCGCCGGTGCCGCAGCCGAGGTCGAGACCGGGACGCTCGGGATCCTCCGGCACTCCCCATCGAAGAACGTCCGCGAGAAGCGAGCGACGGGCCACGTGCCACCAGTACGACCGCTCGTGCTCCCGCATCCGTTCGTACTCTACGAGCTCCATGGTCAGCCCGAAGTACGGTCGTCCGCGCCTTCCTCGGAGTCGCCGCCGGCGTCGTCGTCGAGGAAGATGTCGAGGAGATCCTCTTCCAACGGGAGCAGCTCTTCGATCGCCGATTCGAGATCTTCCGAGGAGTAGATCGCGGCGGAGAGCAGCGGGTCGACCAGCGCCCGGCGTGCGCGCCGATCAGGGTCGAGCGAGGAGGACGGATTCTGTTCCGGCGGGTGGATGACACCACCCGCGATCCGCGGCGCGGGGTCGAGCCAGGCCAGATCCGAGAGAGACGTTCCTGCGAAGCCGAGCGCGAAGTCGGCCGCCCGCGTCCCGGCGATCGTGGTGCGGTGTCGCTCTTCTTCGTTGAGGACATCCTCTTCCCGCTCGTCCGGCGACGGCACGGCGCTCCCCGCGAGGGCGAACGAGTCGAAGGTCTCCCCCGGCCAGCGTACGGCGAGCTGGACGTCGGCGCGCCCGGGCTCGGTGGCGCAACTCTCGGGGCCGAGGATCGGATACCAGGCCCGCTCCTGGAACGGGCCCTCGCGGAACGCGAGAGTGGTGACGAAGCCGTCGCCGCGCAGATGCACGAGCGGCGATCGGATCTTGAACTTCACGAGCGCCTCCTCCCCGGCCATGAGCGGAGCCGGGAAGCGCAGTGACGACTCGACCTCCGGACTGAAGCCCTCCAGCCCGAACGAGCCGAGCTCGTTCCCGCGGACGACCCGGGCCTGCACGCCGTCGACGCGGAGGTCGTACACCTCCGCCCGGCGATCCAGCAGGAATCGAAGATGTTCCACGCCGTCCGTTCGGGAGCGCAGGTAGTAGGCGCATTCCACGAGGACCGCGTCCTGGCCCGGGTACACGCCCACCTCGATCTGCGCCCAGACGACCTCGACCGGACTCAGCAGAACTCGCTCGACCGCTCGGAACCCGGCATCGGTGGCGGCCAACCGCCACGACTCCCGGCGGACGATGTCGTTCGTTTCGTCTTCCTCGTCGGTCATGAGCGTCCAGAACGCGGTCGCGATACCGTACGCGCGGGGACTCCACTGGGCCTGCCCGCGCACCACCAGATCGACGACGTATTCCGTCCCCTCGGGTCGGGAGACGCGTTTCGCGCTCTCGACCTCGACCGTCACCTGCTTCCATCTGAACAGCGCGGATTTGCGGACGTCGAGGCGGCGGCCCGTGGAATCACGCGCCCCCGGTACCCAAAGACGATCGTAGTCGGCGGCGGTCCCGGCGAGCGCCGCGGCCAG
>JALGZO010000389.1 GCA_025774865.1 bacterium
ACTCCCGCGCAGCATCCGGGTCGTTCAGCACCGACGCAAGGGCTTTCGCCAAGGTCTCCGGATTCCGCGCCGGCACGAGCACCCCCGCCCCATCGCTCAATGCCTCTCGGTTTCCACCCACGTCGGTCGCGATGCACGGCAACCCCCGTGCCATCGCTTCGAGGAGCGCGAGCGAAAACCCCTCGATCTCGGAGGGAAGCACGAACACGTCGAAGAGCGCGTTGAGCTCCGCGACGTCGGCTCGAAATCCGAGGCAATGAGAACGAGATCCCGCGGGAAGCTGTGAAGCGAGTCGTCGGAGCTCCTCGTCCTCGTCCGTCCCCGCCATGATAATCGTCAGAGGACGGCCGATCTGCGATGCCGCGCGCAGGAGGTCGTCCTGGGACTTCCGGCGGGCCACCACGCCGACGACGGGATGCGCGGGATCGAGGTCGAGTTCCGCCCGCAGCCGTCCGACGACGGCAGGATCGGGCTCGGGTAGCTCGGAGAGCGGCAGGCCGTTGTGCACGACGCGGACGTGATTCCGATTCACGCCGCGTCGCACGAGATCTTCGGCGATCGGTTGGGAAACCGCGACGATCGCGTCGGTCGTGATCTGATCGAAGCGAGCGCGCCACCAACCTCCGCTGGCCAGCATGACGTTGCGACGCGTGTGTACGACCGCGGTGTCCGTCCCGAGCAACTTGACGTACGCGACGAGGTGGCGATCGAGCGATGCGTGTGCGTTCACGACATCGATGCGTCGGTCCGCGAGCCACCGCCGCCAGTGGAACGCCTGGGCCATGAGGCGCGGCCCCCACGCGAAGTGCGTATCGACGAGACGAACCGCGCTCCCCCGGAATCGCGACGCGATCAGGCTTTCGGGGCGGCACGCGAGGAATACCTCGTGTCCGAGCTCGGCGAGCCCGCGCGTGAGCCATGTGATGGAGTTCGTCGACCCTCCGGCGTCACCCTGGTGGGTCATCTGCAGGATCCTCACGGGGACCCACGGGCGGACGCGAGGATCCTTTCGAGGAGGGCCGTCGAGGAGTGATCCTTCGGGTCCCCGACGATCGCGGTGCGACCACCGATCTCGGCCGTCACGGCGCGCTCGGGCACGGATGCTTCCGTGTAGTCCGTGCCCTTCGCGTGAACGTTCGGCCGGAGCGTGCGCAGAACCCCTTCGACGTTCGACTCCTCGAAAACGACCACGCGATCGACGCACTCGAGGGCCGCGACGATCTCGATGCGATCTCGGGCCGGCAGGAACGGGCGCCCCGCTCCCTTGAGCCGGCGCACCGACTCGTCGCTGTTCACGGCGACGACGAGGAAATCTCCCTGGGCGCGCGCTCCCTGCAGATATCGCACGTGCCCCACATGAAAGAGGTCGAACGCGCCGTTGGCGAGCACGGTCTCACGCCCCTGGAGCCTCAGCTCCTCGATCTCGCGGGCGGCGTCAGCGACGCTGCACAGCTTGACGGCGCAGTCCGGCAACGCGCTCGATCTCCTCGGTCGTGGTCGTGGCGGCTCCGTGCTTCTGGACCACGATTCCCGCGGCCAGCGTGGCCAGTTGGGCGGCCTCGAGCGGCGTCGCGCCAGCGGACAGGGCCGCGAGGGCGGCCGCCGCCACGGTGTCCCCCGCCCCGGTCGTGTCGGCCGCCTCGTCCGAGCCCCAGACCGCGACCTCGTGGAATCCCCCGTCGCGTTCGGCGATCGCCATGCCGTCGTGGCCGCGCGTGAGAAGCAGAAACTCCGCCTCGAGATCGGTGCGCAGCGCCTCCGCCGCCCGCCGGAGGTCCGTCCGGCTCTCGATCGGACGACCCCACGATTCCGCGGCCTCGAGCTCGTTCGGCGTCGCGAACGTGACCCCGACGAATTCACGCAGCGCATGGCGCGAGTCGGCACAAACCGGAAGGCCGCGCGCGTTCGCGGCCGCGATCACCGAGTCACGGACTCCGGCGGCGAGCACCCCGTACCCGTAATCCGAAAGAAGCACCGCGTCACTGCCGTCGAGGTATTCCGATGCGATCTCACGGAGCCGCTCTTCGAGCGAAGACGAGAGCGGCACGCGATCTTCCTGATCGATTCGCATGACCTGCTGCTTCTGGCCGTGCGCCCCTCCGGCCATGACCCGTGTCTTGCGGACGGCGACGCGCTCACGGTCCCGGAGAACACCGGCGGTCTCGATTCCGCGATTCGAGAGCTCGGCCAAGAGCTCACCGGAGATTTCGCCCGCCCCGATCACGCCCACGGGTATCGGGGTCAGCCCGAGCGAGTGCAGGTTCAGGACTGCGTTGCCTGCGCCGCCGGGAATCACCTTCCGACCGACGTGACGGATGATGAGCACCGGCGCTTCTCGTGACACGCGGGACGTTTCGCCGTAGATGTACTCGTCCGCGATGAGATCCCCGAGGACGAGCACCCGCTTCCCCTGCGCGCCACGCAGAACTTCGACGAGTTTCGCGGTATCGAAGCTCACGATCGTACCTCCCGAAGCGGCAACATCTCGTGCGCCTGGCGTGCGACGCAAGCCGGTTCGATGCCCGTCAAGCAGCCATAGCCGATCCGACACGTTCGCTGAAAGCACGGAGCGCACGGCACCGGATGATCGACGACGACGTGACCCTCTCCCCAGGGCCGGGTCCACCGGGGGCTCGACGAACCGAACAGAGCCAGGGTCCGTGTTCCGACGGCAGCGGCGAGGTGCATGGGCCCCGTGTCGTTCGTGATCAGGAGGTCCGCACTCTCGAGCAGCGCGGCGAGGGCGCCGAGCGAGACGGGCTGCGAGAGGCCGCTGACGTCCGGCACCTCGTCGCGGACCCGAGCGACCTGGTCGCGGTCTCCCGGACCGCCGAGCACGAGGACCGAGTGTCCCTCGGCGAGGAGCGAACGCGCAACGGCGGCGAACCGCTCCGCGGGCCATCGTTTCGCCGGTCCGTACTTGGCGCCAGGCTGCAGCGCAACCCGAAGCGCGCCCGTTCGCGGCCACTCCCGTTGCGCTTCCTCGCGCCACGAGGGCTTCACCGTGACCTGAGGCGAGTCCCCGGCTGCCGGCGAGCCTATCAGACCGGCGAGGGCGCGGTAGTTCTCCACTTGGTGGCGGTCCCGGCGATACTCGCGCCCCGGCAGCTTCCGGGCGAGCAACCAGCCCCGCCGTGACGTGGCAAATCCGTGGCGGCGCCGTGCACGCCCCCGGTACGCCCGCCACGCCGCGCCGAACGACGTGGGTCCGAGCAGCACGGCATCGTAGCGCCCGCCACGGTAGGCATCCACCTCGCGCCCCGGCTCGATCCTCACGATCTCATCCACGTCCGGCGCCTGTTCGAAGACCTCTGCGAGTCCCGACGGCACCAGCACCGAGAGCCGGGAGTCCGGATTCCCGCGCTTGATCGCTGGCGGAATGACCGTCGCCATGACGGCATCCCCGAGCCAGTTCGGCGTGCGAAAAGCGATCGACCCACTCACGGAGCACCCTCCGGGGCGGCGGCGAGCTCCGACGGCATCGCTCCCCCACCCGCGAGCGCGTCCGCGAGTCCGACGGCGGCCTGCTCCACGACCGAAGTCGAGAGCCGGTCGAGATCTTCTCCCGGGGCTCGAAGCCACCGCACGGCCGGCGCCGCGGGACACCAGATCGCGGGATCGGTGGGACCGAACAGCGCGAGCACCGGAGTCCCCACGGCGGCCCCCAGGTGGAGAACCCCGGTATCGTTGGCGAGAACGAGATCCGCTTCCTGAAGGACCGCCCCGAGGACGCGCACCCGGCACGGCGGGATCCGGCGCAGGACCTGTCCGGCACCGCGGTCCACGCGATGGAGCAGCGACGACTCACCGGGTCCCGCCGCCGTGGCGACCTGGTGTCCCCGCGCTATGAGCGCGGAAGCCACTTCCCCGAAACGTTCCGCCGGCCACCGGTTCGGTAGCTTTCCCGCTCCCGGATGGATCACGACCCGGAGCCCGGGTCCGTTCGCCGCCAGAGACGCCCGAAGGAGCTCGCGGCCGGTCCTCTCCTCCTCCCGCCCCAGGGAAATCACCGGCCGCCAGTCGGACGCGGTCGCGCCGAGCGGCGCCACGAGGTCGAGGTTCACTCCGGTCTGATGTCGCCCTTCCGTGGGTGCCGGCAAGACCCGGTGATAGAGCTCCTCCGCCGTGTCGCTCTCGCGCCCACCCGGCCCCGGCCGACCGAGGCGGCAGCGGGCCCCCGAAAGCGCCGCGATCCAGGCGCTCGTGTGGGAGAACGCCACCGTACTCACGACGATTGCGAGGTCGTAGCGGGCGCCGCGCAGGCGATCGAGGAAGCGCTTGCCATCCATCGGTCGGCGCAAGTACTCGGCCTTGTCGTAAAGAAGCACCTCGTCGAGATGCGGGTTCCGGCGCACCGCGTCGACATTCTCGGGTCCGGCGACGAGGTCGATGCGAGCCGAAGGTGCGCGCTCGCGGACCGCTCGGAAGACGGGCGTCGAGAGCAGCATGTCGCCGAGTTGATTGTGGTGCCGAACGAGCAGGATGGCGCCGAGATCACGCAGGTCGGGCATCGGCGGCGTTCCGTGGGCCCGCAGCGCGAAGGACATCGCCCGGGTGATCCCGCGCTTCCCCTTCTTCTCCCAGGTCTTCAGGCTCATGCGCCGACCCCCGCCGCCGTCGCGACGCCGAGCTCGTCGAGGACGCGGTCGACCGAGATCTCGGTCATGCAACGGTGATGTCCCTTCGGGCACGCGTTCGGGCCGTGGAGGTCACACGGACTGCAGGA
Source organism: bacterium (assembly GCA_025774865.1). Taxonomy (GTDB): domain Bacteria; phylum ARS69; class ARS69; order ARS69; family ARS69; genus JALGZO01. The sequence goes on from JALGZO010000389.1 coordinate 4,727, forward strand.
GATCCCGGTGTGGATCGCGACGGACCCGCTCCGAATCGGCGCGAACCCGAGCCGCGGGTGTGTGGGGCCGAAGAGTGCGACGACGCGCGCGCCACACGCTTCGGCGACGTGCAGCAGCCCGGAGTCGTTCGTCAGCGCCACGGGACAGGCCCCCACGATCGTCGGCAGCTCGCTCGGGTCTGGACCTACCACGGTTTCGAAAGCTCCCCCGGGCAGCCGCTCCGCGACTCGATCCAGGAGAGCTCCTTCCGACGAGGCGCCCAGCAGCAGAACGCGGCGACCGGCCTCGACGATCCTCTCCGCGACCTCGGCGAACCGCGCCGCCGGCCATTCTTTGGTCGCGCGGCCGGCGCCCGGTGCGATGAGGACCGGCCCGTCTTCCGCGGGAGCTGGCACGTCGAAGCGCGGCCGACGACCATCTCTCGCCAGGCCGAGCGGTGCGATCGTGTCGAACACGCGGTCGACCGCCGGCGCGAGGTCGACGGACGCGCCTCCCAGGGAGCGGAGCCTCACGAACGCGAACCGGCGGAGGGTCTGCTTTCGGATGACGAGACGCCGCCCCGCGCGCGCGCCGGCGAGCAGCGAGCGACTGCGTCCCGATCCCGAGAGGTCGACCAGCAGATCCCACGACTGACCGTCGACGGCGCGTGGCCGAGGGTGGCCTGCCCCGGGCCACAGGTGGAGCTCGTCGATGGCGCGGATTCCCTTCAGCACGCGCCCGAACGGCTCACGGGACAGGAATGCTAGGTGCGCGCCCGGGTATCGCTCGCGGAGTGCGTCGACGACCGGCAGGGACAGCACGACGTCTCCCAGCGCCGAGAGACGGCAAACGAGAATCGCGTCCGGCCCGTTCACGCCGCCGACCGACCGGAAGTCAGCACACCGCGGAACTGGCTTTCGACGAGCCGCGCGTAGGTCGCGCCGCGCTCGAGAAGCTCGTCGTGCGATCCGACCTCCGCCACGCGGCCCCGCTCGAGCACCACGATCTGGTCGGCGTGGCGCACGGTGGACAGACGGTGCGCGATCACGACGACGGTGCGCCCCTCCACGAGGCGGTCGATCGCTTGCTGGACCTTCGCCTCCGACTCGCTGTCGAGCGACGACGTGGCCTCGTCGAAGATGAGGATCTCGGGATTGCGGTAGATCGCCCGCGCGATGGAAAGCCGCTGGCGCTCACCTCCCGAGAGGCGCAGGCCCCGATCCCCGATCACCGTCTCGTAGCCGTCTCGCGCTTGCTCGATGAACTCGTGCGCGTTCGCCGCCTTCGCGGCCGCGATGACCTGTTCGAAGTCGGGCTCGGGGTCCGCGTACGCGATGTTCGCGCGGATCGTGTCGTGGAAGAGGATGGTTTCCTGCGTCACGATCCCGAGCAGCTTCCGCAAGCTCGCGACTCGGATGTCGCGGAGGTCCACGCCGTCGATCGTGATGCGACCCGCGTCCGGGTCGTGGAAGCGCGGAATCATGTCGACGAGCGTCGACTTGCCAGCGCCGCTGGGGCCGACGAGCGCGACAACCTGCCCCCGCGCGATCGCGAGGCTCACGTCGCGGATGACCGGCATTTCGGGATCGTACTCGAACGACACGTTCTCGAAGCGAAGCTCGCGCCGCAGGCCTTCGACGGTGGAGGCGCCGGGGCGATCCTTTACGCGCGGCTCGGTATCGAGGATCTCGAAAATCCGGGCGGCCGCCGCATCCCCTTCCTCGAGGTGCGTGTGGACCTGAGTCAGGGCCCGCACCGGCTGCATGAGGGACACCATCGCGGCGAGGAAGATCACGAACCAGGTCGCGGAGAGACCCTGCCCGTCGAGAACCTGGTTGCCACCCGCCCAGAGCACGATGACCGCACCGACCGCTCCCATCATCTCGGCCGTCGGACTGGCGAGGGAACCCACGCGGCGCAGCCGTACGATAGACTTCAGATACTTGTGCGTCTCACCGAGGAAGCGGGATCGTGCGAACGCCTCTCCCGAGAAGGCCTTCACGACGCGGATGCCGCTGATCGTCTCCTGAAAGACGCTCGCCAGATCCGCCATGCTCGCCTGCGCGCGCCCCGAGTGGCGCCGGATACGCCGCCCGATGACACCGACGATGAGCGCGAGCACCGGAAACACCACGCAGCAGACGAGCGCGAGCCGCCAGCTCGCGACGAACACGATTCCGAGGTACACGACGGCGAGAAGAGCATCGCGCGGCATGCTCCGGTACATCGAGGATACCGCCTTGCGGACCACCGCGATGTCGTTCGTCGCCCGGGCAAGGAGGTCCCCGGATCGCGTCCCCGCGAACCAGCGCATCGAGAGCGACTGGATGTGGGTAAAGAGATCGTCGCGCAGGTCGTTGAGGACTCGCTCCTCCAGCAGAACCGACGCGACTGCCAGGAGAAAGCCGACGACGCCCTTCAGCGCGAAGGCGCCCAGCAGGAAGAGGCAGACGCGGCGCAGAGCGTCCCGGGTATCTCCCCGGAAGAACCACTCGGCGGCCCGGATCTGGACCTCGTGGCGGAATTGCTCGAGCGGCCCCGCCCCGGGGGCCAGCTCCGCCACGCCCGTGGGATCCTCGCCGAACAGGAGGTCCACGAACGGCAGGATCATTCCCAGGGAGATCCCGGCCACGACCGCAAAGAGCGCCGTCAGGACGAGGACGAGGGACAGGAGGCCGCTGTGGCGCAAGACCCGGCGCAGGAGCCGGATTTTCGGGCTCGTAATCATGACCGGGAAGGGTACTGGAATCGCCTCGACAGGGAAAGCCGCCCCGCCTAGCCCCCGGGGGTACCGGCCGCCGGCGCCTCGTTGCCCGGCGCGTCGGTCGAATGCGCCTCTGTGTCGTCGCCGCCGTCGTCCGCGAGCACGATCCGCAGCGGGATGTCCCCCATCCCGGCCCCGCGGGCGGCGTCGACCTGGCGAAGAACGTCGCTCTCGACCACGCGGGTGCCAGGGCCCCACGTCACCGTGCGACAGCTCTTCCGTCCGCGCGGGATCCAGCGATCCTCGTCCTCTTGACCGAACAGCCCCAAGGCGGGCACGTCCAGACCGACCGCGAAGTGGAAGAGATTCGTGTTGCCGGAGATGAACATGTCGCAGCATTTCGTGAAGGACAGCACGTCGCAGATCCCTCGGCTCGCGACCTCGAGGGTCCGGCCCTTCAGACAGGCCCGGAACGCCTGAACCCCCGGCTCGTCCGGATCCTCGGTGAGCACGATCGGAACCGCGCCGCGGGCCGCGACGATCCGCTCGACGAGCCACGCGAGCTTTCGCGGGCTCGGGCGCACCCCGGCGAGCCCCGGCCCGGGGTCGACCCCGAGGAGCCAGCCGTCGCTCCCCCGGCGACGGAGCTCGAGCAACCGATCCGCGTAGTCCTTGTCGGGCTTGGGGATGTCCCAGGAGGGAGCGAGGTCTTCTCGCGGAATCCCGAGAAACGAGAGGAACTGAAGGCTCTGGACGGGGCGGTAGCCTTCCTCGACCGAGGCCGCGATCACCAGGTTCAGGGTCGGGTCGACGCCGTCCGGGTGCATGCCGAGCCGGAGCTTCGCGCCGGACAGCGCCGCCGTCACTCGGCCGCGTCGAGCGTCGCCCGAGTCGACGGCGACGGCGAGGTCGAATGGACGCCGACGCATCGCCCGGATCCGCTGAAGGTACTCGCGCGAAAGAAGCGGCTCCTCCGCGCTCCACGGAATGACCTCGAACACCTCTCGGCGCGGTGCGAGGATCTCGCCGCAGCGCTCCGACGCGAGAACGTGAATCCGGGCGAGCGGGAAACGTTTACGAAGTGCGCGCGCCGCGGGAACCACGGCGAGCAGATCAATGAGCTCGCGCGCAGTGACGAGCAGGATGTCGCGGGCCCCTGCGAGCGATCGCCCGAAGCTGAGAGGCTTCGTGCTCGCGCGACGGCTCAGGATCGCTTCGGTGGCATGGATGATGAGGGGATCAAATGCGCGCAACAAAGCCTGGGCCACCTTTTGCCGGAACGGGGATCGA
>JALGZO010000390.1 GCA_025774865.1 bacterium
AAGATCGCCGCGACCCTGGTCCCCATCAACTACCGACTGGCGGGTCCCGAGATCGAGTTCGTCCTTTCGGACTGCGAGGCGAGGGTCTTCGTATTCGGAGAGGATTTCATGGACACGGTCGATTCCATCCGCAGCCAGATCCCGGCGAAGGAATTCGTCGCGATCTCCGACGACCCACCGGAGTGGGCCGCGTCCTACGAGACCATGATCGGCGCTTCGTCCGCCGAGGAGCCGGCGATCAGGGGCGGCGACGATGACACCCTCACCATTCTGTACACCTCGGGCACGACCGGTCGGCCAAAGGGCGCCGAGCTCTCCCATTCGTACTACTTCTGGAGCTCTGTGAATCTGATGGCGACCCTCGGGGAGCAGGTCGGCGATTCTTCTCTCGTCGCCCTCCCGCTGTTTCACATCGGCGCCCTGGCCGGTCCCCCCTGGTTCGTCTATCAGGGCACGAAGACGGTCCTGCTCCGAAGCCTCGACCCCAAACGCTTCCTGGAACTCCTGGGCGAGGAGAAGATCAACGGATTCGGTTCGGTACCCGCGCTACTGGACTTTCTCAAGCTCGTACCCGACTTCGAGAAGTATGATTGGAGTTCGGTCAGGATCATATTGGTCTACGCGGCCCCGGTCCCGGTGACGCTGATCAGGGAATACGAAGAAGCCGGAATCGAGGTCCGACAGCTCTACGGTCTCACCGAATGCAACACCGGAAGCGTACTCGCCGCCGAGGACGCGATCTCGAAGGTCGGTTCCTGCGGGAGGCCGTTCTTCCACACCGAAGTGCGCGTCGTCGACGAGGCCGGCCGCGACCTCGGACCGGAGCAGAAGGGCGAGGTCCTGCTGCGCGCGGCGAACATCATGAAGGGATACTGGAACCGTCCCGAGGACACGGCTGCCGCGATCGGGGACGGATGGCTCCATACCGGAGACATCGGAAAGATGGATGAGGATGGATACCTCTACATCCTGGACCGGAAGAAGGACATGATCATCTCCGGCGGCGAGAACATCTACCCCGCGGAGATCGAGGACTCCCTGCGGCGCCACCCGAAGATCGCCGACGCGGGAGTCATCGGCTATCCGCACGAGAAGTGGGGAGAGGCCGTCAAGGCGATCCTGGTGCTGAACCAAGGGGAGGAGCTGACGGAGGTGGAGCTGATCGAGTGGTGCCAGGGCAAGATCGGAAAGTTCAAGGTTCCCAAGAAGGTGGTCTTCACCGACTCCATCCCCAGGACACCGACGGGCAAGATCCTGAAACGCGTGTTGCGGGAACAGTTCAACTAGGGGCCAGACCCGAGACCTCGAGAATCTTTGCTACCAGCTCCTCCGGCTCGAAGGGCTTGCGGATGAAGCCCGCGACCGGCTGCTCCTCGAAGCGACCGTTCACGATCTCCTCGCCGTAGCCGCTGGCGATGATCACGGGAACACCGGAGCGAATGCGACTGATTTCGAGACGGGTCTCGAGGCCGTCCTTGTCGGGCATGGTCAGGTCGAGCACGACGGCGTCGATCTCGTCCGCGCGCGCGCGAAACAGGTCGATGGCCTGATCTCCGCCGGTAGCCGTCAGGACGGCGAAGCCGGAGCGCTCGAGGAACTCCTGGGCGACCTCGAGCACCGCCTCTTCGTCGTCCACCACCAGGATGAACCCGCTTCCACTCGGCTCGACGAGAGATCTTCCAAGGCGTGACTCGGTCCGGGCCGTGCGGTGCGAGGGGGGCAGCAGCACGCGGAAGCTCGACCCCACCCCGAGCTCGCTCGCGATCGCGATCACGCCGCCGTGGGTGCGCACGATCCCGAGCACCGAGGCGAGCCCCAAGCCGCGGCCGAAGAACTTCGTCGTGAAGAAGGGCTCGAAGACCCGCGCCCGGGTCTCCGCGCTCATCCCGGCGCCGGCGTCGGAGACTTCCACGAAGACGTACCGGCCGGGGGACAGGTCGGTCTCGCCAAAGCTCGCGGCCAGTTCGGCGGCATCGACGTCCGCGGTACCCGTCCGAACGGTGACGCTCCCCCCTCCCCCCCCGATCGCCTCCGAGGCGTTGATCGCCAGGTTGAGAACCACCTGGCGGATCTGGTTCGGATCTCCCTCGACGGCGGGAAGGTTCGCCTCCAGATCGGGCGCGAGCGAGCATTTCTC
>JALGZO010000391.1 GCA_025774865.1 bacterium
GATGGAGGGGGGGCTCGCCGGCTCGGAGCCGCAGCAGGTCTTCCGTTTCCGAGTGGAGTAGGGGGGCTAGGTCCCGAAACCGGGGGGCGCATCCGAAGCGAAACGGATGGTCGAAAGCACGGCCCCGACGGTAGCGCGGTCTCCCGAGATTCCGCCCTCGAAGCGCGAACGGATCGGCGGGTCCCCCCTCACGACGATCTCATCGTGAGCGTTCTTCAATCCGTACGCCATCCGGAGATCGAAGACGGCGACCGAGCGGCCGGACGCATCGTGCGCCCTCACGACCTGGTGCACGCCGGCCACGTGTCCCTTCTCGATGTTCGTTCGCCCGCGTCGGATCCTTCGTGCCGCGACGATCGGTCGGAGAGTCTCCTCGCCGACCTCGCCCTCGATCGGCAGATGATTCATCAGGAAGATCAGAGAGTCCCGGAGCCCGACGTGCCCGACCGTACCCTCCCGGGACCGGCGGCGAAACTCGGCGAGGGAGATTCCGGCCCCCGTCTTCGCTTGAAGGGCAGCCCGCCGCTTGGAGGTGTCGACGTGACGAGTGACTCGCACCGACGTCACGTCCACGCACACGTTCGTGAGCGCCGCCGGCAGGAGATCCATCAGGAAGCCGGGATTGATCCCCGTGGCGAGAATCGAGACGCCGGCCTCCCGGGCGGCGCGGTCGAGCGCCGCGGTCTCGCGACGCCATCGGTACGGGGCGGCGATGAGCTCCTCGCACGTGCTCACCACCGAGAGCCGGCGTTGCACGAGATCCTTCAGGTGGGCCAGCGCCGGACCAAACCGCGAGGCGGCCATGTGCACGGCGACGTCGGCCTTCCGACGCCCGAGTGCATCGAGGTGAGGCAAGACCCGCATCCCGGCCGCCCGTTCGTCGCGGAGCAGGTCTCCGAGATCCCGGCCCACGAGGTTCGGCGCCGGATCGACGGCGGCGACGAGCTTCAGGTCCGAAGCGCCGACGATCTCGCGCGTCACGGCCCGACCGATGGGACCGAGTCCCAGGGTGACGACTCGCGGAGGTCCTGGTGGCATTCGCTACTACCTCGGGTGGAACGCCGTCCGAGCCGGCCGCCGCGTCAGCGGACGGTCGGGACCTGCACCCCGACGGACTTGAGGATCACCGGAATGCGTTGCCAGTCGCGAATCTGCCGGATTTCCGAACGCGACTTCAGAGTCCTCGTCGTCGGATGGTAGAGAGGATAGACCGCGATGCCGCCTCGCTCCAGCACGTTTCCGATGTCGTAATTCAGGATGAATTGGCGGAGCTCGCGCCAGTCCTGGAAGATCCACTGGACGGTCTGCATCGCCGTGTGGCCGAGGGGAATGACGAGCCTCGGAGCCACCTGCCGCATCAGCTGCTGGACGTGGAAGATGCAGCTCCGCACTTCTTTCGCGGAGGGTCGCATGGGTCGCCGCGAGGCGTCCCGCGGAAGACAAAGCACCGACGTTGTGTAGTAGAACCCGGACGGGTCGAGGTCCGCCTTGCGGAGGAACATCTTCAGGCGCTGAATGTCCGGATCAGCGTCGTTATCGAGGTCGTTCCGACCGGTGGCGAGCGCCGCTTCGCGGTCCGGCTGTTCACCCAGGATCAGAGTCTGAGGCGGCTTCTCGCCGATATGTGCGAACTTCGGAACGACGATCGCGTCCTTGCCGAAGCATATCGAGCAGTTGCAGACTCTGTCGTAGAACTCCTGGGCGCTCGTCATTCGCGGTTCTCGGTTTCCCGCGATTCCGCGAGCAGGGTCTCGATCCGCGTCTTCGTCTCGGTGGACGGACCACAGCCCAGCGCCCGTTTCCACACCGTCCGCGCTTCCTCGCTGCGGTCGGTTTCCGAAAGAAACTTGCCGTAGAGGCACAACAGGTCCGGGCGGTCATTGTCCTGCGAGATCGCCTGGCGAAAGACCTCGTCTGCGCGCTTCTTGGACCCCGCCACGTGCGCCGCGTATCCGAAACGCCCCGCGAGGATCGGCGTTTCGATCCCCTCTTCGAACACGCGGGCGAAGTGGGGAGCCGCCTCTGCCTCCCGCTTGGCGTCGAACAGCAGATTCGCGAGTGCGATCCGCGCCACGAGGTAGGTGGGGTTGCATTGGAGCGCGTTCTCCATGTTGGCGATCGCTTCGTCGTTGCGGGC
>JALGZO010000392.1 GCA_025774865.1 bacterium
CGCTTCTCGCCGCACGAACGGGATCTCCCGGCTCAGCCGATCTTCCTGGAGCAACCGGTCCACCGCTTCCTCGGGGGACTCGAACACGTGCGTCGGGCGGTTGTGACAGTCCACGCAGTCCATCGTGCGGGGGGGGGCGCGCTTGAAGAAGCTCCTCCGTGCCCTCGAAACCGTCGGCGACGAAATCTTCGACTTCGCCGTCCTCGGTCTCCAGGCGGATCCAGGGGATCTCCTCTCGTGAATCGTCGGTGGAGACGTACGTGACGCGGTTCGCCGGGTTGGTGTGCCAGTGAATGCCGCCGGCAGGCTTCCCGTTCACCGTGCCACCACCCACCCGCAGGAGAAGCGCCGTCACGAGCTCCGTGTTCTCCTCGTCATCGTCGAAATGCGTGATGGTCTGCAACTTGTCACCGTGGAACTTCTCGGGCCAGTGGCATTGCTCGCACGTCTCCCGCGCGGGGCGGAGGTTGTGCACCGGCGTTTCGATCGGACGGGTATACGTGCCCGCCGCGACGGCGAGCACCTGTCGCACCCCGGAGAGCTTGGATCGCACGAACCACCCGGCCCCGGGCCCGATGTGGCACTCGACGCAGCCGACCCGAGAGTGAGGAGAGAGCTGGTGCGCGGTCCACTCCGGCTCCATGACCGTGTGGCAGACCAGGCCGCAGAACTCGTTGGAGTCGGAGAGATGATAGGCCCCGTAGGAGGCGATTCCGAACAGACAGATGTTCGCGGCCGACATCAGCAGGAAGACGCCGAAAGCCCTCAGATGCCGCGGATTCTCGAAGTCGAACTGCGGCATCCGTCCGCCGGGATACCGGCGGGCAATTCGCCACCGGCCGATGGGGATCAAAACCAGGCCCGTGAGCAGAATCATCGGCAAGACGAGATAGATGAAGATCCCGACGTAGTGGTTGAACGGGAACCCGGCGAGACTCAACCCCACCAAAACCACGAAGAGCCCGCCGCCGAAAGTGGCGAGCAGGATCCCCAGCCCCCCGACGGGATCGAGGGCGACCTCCCGGAGCCACGAGAAGAGGCTCCTGATGCTGTTCAGCTTGCGCACGGCCGATTCCCCCGAAACACGGGCCTATTCTGGACTTCAGAGTCGCCTATATCTACCACTTCGGAAGGGCGATGAACATACCTGACCGCCGTCGCCGGGTCTCCCGTGATCACACCTCGGCCCGGGGGGTCCGAAGCAGCCGCGGCACGAGGATCAGGGCGGCTCCGTAGAATGCGAACGCCACGAAGAGGCCGGAGGCGCCCCCCGCGCGGAGGTCCTCCAGCAAGAGCTTCAGCGCACCGGCCCCCAGAGCGAGGGCGGCGAGCCAGCCGAGCTCGCGGAGGCCGGTCCGGCGCCTCGCCAGCGCCAGCATGACGGCCGCGACCGCGAGCACACCGGATCGGATCGCGGCCACGGACCCCATCTCTCCCGAGGCGCTCTCCGGGACTGCCGCGACGATCAGGAGGACCACGAAGGCCGCGATCCCCGACAACGATACGAGCGCGAGCACGACCCTCGGAACCCGCGCGAGTCGCGGCGCCGTCCGAAACGCGCGCGTCGCGACGAGGGTTCCGTAAGCAAGGGTGACGAAGATCAGGGCCAGCCACGCCCACGGCGAATCGCGAGGCGTGTGCGAGAGCGAGCCGACGAGAGCGTCCACCGTGATCGAGGTCAACCCCGACTGCACGGCGACCGCGACGGCGTAGACGGCACTGTGTGCTCGAAGCGTGACCCGATCGAATCGGCCCCCGACGAAGGCCGCCGCCACCGCGAGAATCCCCCACGTGATCGTGCAGAAGCCGTCCAGTTCGAGCAATCGTGAGCCGGTGAGAACGAGCACGAGAGCCAGCGAGGAGTAGAAGAAGAAGTTCCGGCCGCGGCCCAGATGGCGGCGAACGAACGCGAACGCCGCCGCGTAGGACAGTGCGCCCGCGGTCAGCGCCGAGATCCCGACCAGGTCTCCGCCCGAACCGGCGACGCGGGTGACGTGCACGGCGCCCCCGATACCGATGAGGAGGACGGCTGCGGACTGGAGGATCTCGAAGGCACCGACCGGGCGGCGGCGCACGAGAGTCAGAGCCGCGAAGGTCCCCAGGTACGAGAGCAGAAACGCGACGACGAGCGTCTGCCCGCGAAGGTCCCCAGGTACGAGAGCAGAAACGCGACGACGAGCGTCTGCACGCCGGACGTCGACACCTCCATCGCGCCCGACTCCGGCTGCGAGACCATGAAGGAGGTCCGGAGAACCGCGAGGTTCGCAGGAATCGCCACGAGCCACTGCTGCCCGACCCAATTCCGCGTGTAGGCCAGGCCCAGGGTCGCCACGCCGAGCCCCACGAGGAGCGCGCTGAAGAGAATCGGCCGGGCGGTCGCGAACATGAGGGAGATGATCGTCGCGGTGGCGGCGAGAGTGAACCACCACGCGACGAGGCGAAGGTGACTCCTCCAGGCCGCGACAATTCCGATCGTCGTCACGGCGGTCAGCGCCACCGCGACCCCGATGGGCGAGAAGACATCGAATCGGATCGCTCCCTCGAAGAGCAGGGGGTAGGCGACGAGCACCGAGGCGAGGCCGTGGAAGGCCGCGCTCGTCGGGCGCTGTCTCGTGGCCTCCCGGTGGGCGAATCCGATCCAGGTGAGCGCGTACGCGAGTCCGAGGCTCACGCCCGCCGGCGGGGGCAGGATTCCGGCGTCGGTCAGAGCGCGGAGGAGAAACGCGCCGCCGAGCACGAGGAAGGTTCGGCCAGCTTGCGGGAGCTTCGCGGCGAGACTTCCCCGGGCGGATGCGGACGCCGCGGACAGGGCCTCCGGCGACGACGGGGCGCCCGGCGCGGACGGCTCCACGGCCGGGCCCGCTTTTTCGGCTCGGGCCCCCTCGAGAGCGGCGAGCCGCGTCTGGAGGTCCCTGACGGTGTCAGTGAGGCTTTCCATCGTCCGCTCGAGCCGATCCAAGCGATCCGACATGG
>JALGZO010000393.1 GCA_025774865.1 bacterium
GGCGAGCTCATGAGCCCGGTCCGAGAGGGTTAGCGCGTTCCCCCGGGTCGGTGGTACCATCCCTCCCCGTGTGCCCTCCAGGGGAGGAATCGATGTCCGACCGCGATTCCACGGTCCTGATTCTCGGCGGTGCCGGCCTCGTCGGGCGACAATGCGCGAAGAGTATCGGGCGGACGCTCGCGCCGTCGCGGATCGTCATCGCCGCTCTCTTCCGCAAGGAAACACGAGAGACCGTCACCGAGCTGCGCCAGCAACTGCCTCATGTCGAGGTCCAGGGCTACTACGGGAACCTCTTCGTGCGCGGGGAGCCGACCCCGATCGACCGGCGGGCACCGGAACCATCACCGCGCGAATTCGCGGACATTCCCGAGAATCGCCGGGCGATCTTCGAGGACCTGTACGAGGATTTCGAGGCGGCGTACCGCGACTCGTTTCTCGTCCGTCTCGTGAAGACGGTGAAGCCCGACGCCGTGGTCGACACGGTCAACACCGCGACGGGCATCAGTTACCAGGACATCTTCTCCAGCTCGTTCGTCGTGTCACGGGGACTGCGCGAAGCGCGCTCGGGGACGCAGCCGCTGTCGCCGGAGCTCGAAACGGACGTGGAGAATCATCTGATCTCGGCGTCCGTTCCCCAGCTCATCCTCCACATCCGCTTGTTGCAGCGCGCGCTTTCCGAGATCGGGACACGCATTTACGTCAAGGTCGGCACGACCGGAACGGGAGGAATGGGGCTCAACATCCCGTACACGCACGGCGAGGACAAACCGAGCCCCACCCTGATGTCGAAGACGGCGACGGCCTTCGCCCACACCGGACTGCTCTTCCTCATGGCCCGAACGCCGAACTGTCCCATCATCAAGGAGATCAAGCCGGCCGCGATGATCGGATACCGTCGGATCGGGTTCCAGCTGGTGAAGGGTCCCCAGTACCGTCCGTCGAAGGATCGCTCTCGCGTTCGGCTCGTATCGGGCGAGGCCTACCACCTCTACGAGGCTCGCAAGCAGACTCTCGGCGACACGCTCGACAACGAGCCCACGTTCGACGGCTTCTCCACCGTGAACGACGGTGACGGCAAGCCGACCAAGCTGACCCTGCCGTGCGTGAACACGGGCGAGAACGGCATCTTCACGCGGGGGGAGTTCGAGGCCATTACGGCGTTGGGCCAAATGGAGTTCGTCACCCCCGAGGAGATCGCCGATCTCGTGACACTCGAGCTGCAAGGGAGCAACACCGGCCGCGACGTCATCTCCGCCATCGATTCGTCGATCCTGAGCCCTTCCTACAAAGGGGGATTGATCCGGAGCGTAGCGGTGGAGGAACTCGAAAAGCTCGAGCGGGAGCGGGGGGTTCCCTCCGTCGCGATCGGCCAGCTCGGCCCGCCGCAGCTTGCCAAGTATCTCTACGAGGCGCATTTTCTCAGGGAGCTCTACGGCACCGTGGAAGGTGTCCTCAGCGACGAGGATGGCAAACCCCGCCGCGGGGGCGATGTGTCCGCGGCGCTCGAGAGAAGCGTCCTGAAGAGCACGTTGCGGCACACCATCACATCGGTGGGAATCCCGATCCTTCTCGCCGACGGCGAGACTGTCTTGCGCGGACCGGTGATCAAGATCCCGCCCTACAACAAGAAGGCTCACGTCGTGCCGCTCGGGCCGGAGCGCATCGACCGTTTCGCGAAGAAGGGCTGGGTCGATCTGCGTCCCTCGCACGCCACGTGGTGGCTGGAGCAGTTCCGCAGCATGCGCCGCTCCGTCTATCGCCGGGGAGCCAAATGGAGCTCGGAGCGGCTCGACTCCCGCTCTTACCTTTCCGACGAGATTCGCATTGGCGAAGTGGTCGCCTGGATCTTCAACAACCAGATCGATCCGCCGGGTCACCGCATCAAGTAGCCCGAACGGACCCGGCGGAATGAGGACTCGGTCGTGGAACCTCTCGTGACTCAGGAAGCGAGCCGCGCGCGGCGACCCCGCCGCTCCGCGATCGATGGTCTCGTCGACCGCGTGCAAGACCTGCTCGGTTCTCTGGAGAAGTCAGGCGGCGCGGAGACCGGCCTGAGCGACGCCGCTCGCGTCGCCGGGCTCTTCCGTTCGACCCGCGAAGCGGTCGCGGCGCTGGAGAGTGCGAAGTCGGATGCCAGCGAATCCGCCGCCGGCAGGGTTCACGCCACGCGGTCACTCGTTCACCGCATCCTCGAAGCCGCATCCACGAGGGCCGTGCGCCTCGCGTTTCACACGTCGCCGTTCGCGACGGAATGGACGGACCTTCTCCTCGAAGCCGTGCAGCTTTCGGACTACACGGTCGGGAAGATGTTCTTCGCGCGCGCCCATCAGCTGGGCGACCACTCGCTGTTCCTCCTGCCGTCGCGCTACCGGCAGGATCGTGTGACCTGGCACGATGCCGGCGCGCGCGTCATGGCGATCGGGCGGGCGCTCCTGGCGCTCGAGAAGAGCGAGAGGATCGCGCCGGTCGCGATGCTCAGCGCCAACTCGCCGGGTCTCGCGCTCTTCGACCTCGCCTGCCTCTCCGTCGGGATCCGGAACGTGCCGGTACCCACGAACTCGCCGACGCCCCAGATCGACTTCATTCTCGAGCACTCGAAGGCGCGATCACTCTTCGTGGGCGACGCGATCCTCGCGGAGGTCGCGCGCGAAGCTCTCGGCAAGCGAGACGGTCTCCGGGTTCATTGGCTCGACCCGGACCGGGAAGCCGACGGTTCGATCCGGACGTTCGCCGAGTTCCTGGCGGCCGGCGACTCGGTCTCGGAAGATCAGGTCACCGAGGCCGTGGCCGCCGTGCGTTCCTCGGACGTCGCCACGACCATGTACACGTCGGGCACGACGGGCATCCCGAAGGGCGTCCCCTTCACGAACGGCAACCTGATGACGAAGCGCTTCGCGCGGGCTGCCGCCTGGCCGGACGTCGGCGAGGGAGATCGCTTCCTCTGCTATCTCCCGCTCTACCACACGTTCGGCCGGTGGCTCGAGATGCTCGGGTGCGTGTTCTGGGGCGCGGTATACGCCTTCGTGGAAGACGTGTCGAAGGAAGGGCTGCTCGAGTCGTTCAAGCTCATGCGCCCGACGACGTTCATCTCCGTTCCGAAGAAGTGGATCGATGTCGCCGAGCACGTGGCGCCCCTCGAAGGCGAGAGCCCCCCCGAGGCGGCCCGTTCGCTCGCGAAGAGACTGCACGAGGAGACCGGGGGATATCTGAAGCGGGGACTCTCGGCGGCGGGGTACCTGCCGGCCGCCGTCTTCCGGCGCTTCCACGACGCTGGAGTCGCCCTCCACTCGGGATTCGGGATGACCGAGGCCACCGGCGGCATCACGATGACGCCGGTCGGTGACTACCGCGACGACTCCATCGGCGTGGCTCTACCGGGGATCGAGCTCCAGATTGCGGACGACGGCGAGCTCCTCGTTCGCGGTCCGTACGTGACCCCGCCGACGGAGGACGACCCGCCGCGTGCGGAGGGCTGGCTGGCCACCGGCGACATCGTGCAGCAAGATGACGAAGGTCACCTTCGCATCGTCGATCGCAAGAAGGAGATCTTCAAGAACGTTCAGGGCGAGACGATCTCCCCTCGACGCATCGAGAGCCTCTTCGAGGATTTCGATGTCGTCGATCGCGCGCTGGTGATCGGCGACCGGCGCGACTTCTGCACCGTTCTGCTCGTTCCGAGCTCCGACCTGCGGGAGCAATACGCCGCGGACACCGGCGGACCCACGCTCGAGTCGCCCGAGCTCTGGGAGCTCTTTCTCCCGGTCGTCGCCACGGTGAACCGGTTCCTCGCTCCGTACGAGCGCATTCTCGACTTCGCGATCCTCGCCCGTGACCTCGACGCCGAGCGCGGGGAGCTGACCGCGAAGGGAACCCCGAAGCGCGCGCTCGTGGCCGAGCGCTACAACGAGATCATCGAGCCCATGTACTCGCGAGAGGAATTGACGCGTCAGGTCGGCGACCTCGCCGTGACCCTGCCTCAATGGTTCCTCCGGCACGCGGGAATCTCGGCCGGCGACGTGCACGCTTCCGACGACGGCCTCCGGATCGTGACTACGGGAATCCAACTCACGATCCGGCGCGAGCCTCGCGGCGCGGGCGTTCGGGTGGGTGACCTCGTCTACGACCTCGGGGACCACGCAGACGAAGTCTGGTTGGGGGAGATTCTCGGTCGCGCCCAGCTTTGGCTCGGCAACGAGGCCGTTCGCCGGTTCGGGGGACCCGGGATCGTACACTGGTGGCGTCGCGGCCGACGCTCGAGAGTCGGCACGAGTCTTCGGGAGCGCCCACTCGGGAAGGAGTCCGCCACTTCCGCGTGGAGCGAGACATCATCCGGCGAAGGTCTCGCGCCACCCCTGGATCTCGAGGGGCTGCACGAGCGGGCGAGGGCTTTGCTGCACCCTCTGCCTGAGGTGCGACGGGCGGCGGTGGAGTCGTGCGGACGACGGCTCGCAAATGCTCCCTCCGAGGTGCAGTCGTTCGCCCGCGAAGTGCTGTACTCCGTCCTGGACGATCGCGAGGTGCGGTCGGCCGCGCTCATCGCACTGCTCCCGTCTCTCTCGCCCACCGATCTCGAGAGTCTCTTCGCCGAACGACTCGACGACGACGACTTTCTCTCGGAGTCGGAGGCGAACGTCGTCGCCCGCCAGGCGCTCCGCGGCGATCAGCTCGCGAGTCTGCTCGAGCGAACGACCGTGTTGGCCGCCGCCGACCACCGCGGACTCGGGCGGCTGCTGGGATACCTCGTTCGGCAGGCGGTGGAGCACGCTCAGAGCCACCTCCAGGTTCGGTCGTTCCTGGTGGGGCTTCGCGAGGAGCACCCGGATGCATTCCACGAGGAGTTGCTCGACCGGTGCCTCGAGGACCTGGCGAGCGGCCTGCGAGCACGAGCTCCCGCCCTCGAAACCGCGCCCGGCGTGTCGTGGGAGGAGGCCGTCGAGCTCCACGGCGTGACCGACAGCGGAGAGCGTGCCCGCATCCTTGATGCGCTCGCGAACACGAAGCTGCTCCCCGAGGCCATCGCTCTGCTCGGCGCCAGCCCGGCGCGGAGAATCCTCCCCCTCGAGCCGAAATGCGTCCGCGTCACATTTCTCGGCACCGGGAACGGACGCGCAATCCACCTTCTCGAATGGTCCCCGACCGGCCTCGACGGGGCGGCGCCGGCATTCGAGTGTCTTCTGAAGGTCAATCGCGATCTGGACTGGGACGATGTGCGCCGCGAGGTTCGTCTCTTGATCCGGGCTCGTACCGGTGGGTCCGGTCGCCCCGTGGTCAAGACGCAGGGTGGCGGCTATCCGGAACAGGGCATCTGGACGGAGGAGTGGGTGCCCGGGCGCACACTCGACGCCGCGATCGAGAGCCTGATCGTCGCCGACGGCACGAGTCTCGAGGCCGTCACCGCCCGGGGACGTTGGCAGTTCGTCGTATCGACGTGCACGTCGCTCATCGTGGACTTCTGGAAGCGAACCGGCCAGAAGGTCTCCCTGGCCCACGCAACGCCGGAGAAGATCGTCGTGCCGAGGCACGACTGGCAGGTCGGCGGCCGTCTCGTCTCGGTGGCCGAACGGGTGCCGTGCGGAACGTTGTCGGAGGTGCTGGAGGCGATCGACGAAGGACTCGTCCGGCCTCTACGCGCTCGGTTCCCCGACTCGGACCTCGGACCCTCCTGGCCGTACCTACTCTCGTCGGCCCTCGAAGTACTGGGAGAGACCGAGGGGTTCCGGCGGCTCGAAGAAGAGACCGGCGACGAGCGGGCAAGTCGACCGATCCGGGACGCGATCCAGCGGTTCCTGTCGTCCGCCCACCGGCGTGGCTTCCTGCCGCTGCGAATTCGAAACGCCGTGCGACGCTACCGGACGTGGTCACAGCTCAACCCCCGCGCGACGCTCGAGGCGCAGGCCGCCACTCTCGACCAGATCCAGGACGCGTACGCGCTCGAGGATCTCGATCGTGAGCGACCGGGCTCGATTGCGCAGTTCTATCGCCACACCGTCTTCCGCGGCTCGAGCTCGGAATTCAGGAAGCGATTCGACGAGATGATCGCCGGACACCGAGCGGAGCCCCACACGACCGCCGAGTGGCACCGCGAGGTCGCCGATCTCCGAGAGTCATGGGAGCTCTCAGGTCACGAGGAGTTCTGGCTCGCGCGGATGCTGTACCCCCACGTCGATCCCGCGGGCCGGGCGTTCCTTGTCCGAGAGGAGGACCCCGGCGGCGGGTTCCAGACCGGCATCCAAGTGGAGTACGAGGACCAGCAGGGCGAGCGATTCAGCGTCCGGCGACCGACGAATCCGAACGAGATCGCCGCGCTCGTCCGTGTCTTCGCCGCCGCCAACTTCCGGCGCGTCCCGATCACGAAACACCACGACTTCCTCGTCGTGACGGACGCGACGGGCCGCGTGGCCGGGGGTCTGATCTTCCGGCGGATGAGCGATGCTTACGTGCGGCTCCATGGGCTCGTCGTGAGCCGGCACCGCCGTGGGAGGGGCATCGGCAAGGCACTGCTCACCGATCTCCTGCAACGTCTCAGGGTCCAGGGGGTTCAGGCCGTTTCGACGGGCTTCTTCCGGCCGGCGTTCTACTCGGCCTTCGGGTTCGGCGTCGACCCTCGCTACGCGGGACTCGTGCGATTCCTGAGTGACGACGCGGCCGATCGGGTCGGTTCAGAGACCACCGAACGGGGTCGATGAAGAGAGATGGAATCGAGAATCTGGCACCACGCCTACGACGCGGGGGTTCCCGCGGAGATCGGGTTCGCGGAAACAGCGCTCCCGGAGCACCTGAACGAGTCCGCGGCGCGATTCGGTGATCGCCCGGCGCTCCGTTTTCTCAACCGTCGGATGAGCTATCGTGAGCTCGACGCTCAGGTCGACCGTTTCGCGGCGGCGCTCGCGGGTCTCGGCGTCGCGAAGGGCGACCGGGTCGCGATCCAGCTCCCGAATCTGCCGCAGACAATCATCTCGTTCTACGGGACGCTGCGACTCGGTGCCGTCGCGGTCATGACGAACCCGCTCTACGTGGCGCGCGAGCTGGAGCACCAGTGGAACGACGCCGGTTGCAAGATCGCGATCACGACCGACTTTCTGTACGCGGGTCGCATCGAGCCGATCCGTGACAAGTTGCCGGTCGAGCATTTCGTCATCGCGGAGATCGCAGAATACCTTCGCTTCCCGCTGAAGCAGCTCGCACCGATCAAGCTGAAACGGACGACCCCGCCGCTCTGCGCCGACGTGAAACCGGGACCGGGCATTCACCGGTTCCGGGAGCTGCTGGACGCGGCCCCCGGAGGCCCGCCCACGGTGGCGAACAACCCGGGGGATCTCGCCGCTCTCCAGTACACCGGCGGCACCACCGGATCGTCGAAGGGGGCCATGCTGACGCACGCGAACCTCTCGTGCCAGGCGCAGCAGCTCAGCGCGTGGCTTCCGGAGCTGGTTGCCGGTGAAGAGGTGTTCCTGGCCGCCCTCCCCTTCTTCCACGTTTTCGGGCTGTCGGTGGCGATGAGTCTCCCGGTACACGTCGCCGCGGAAGTGATCCTCCTCCCGAATCCCCGCGAGATACCCTTGATGATCGACGCCATCAACAAGCACGGCGTCACGATCTTCCCGATCGTTCCGGCGATGGTGAACGGGATCAACCAGAGTCCGAAGGTCGCCGGGCTGAAGGTCGGGACCTTGAAGATCTGCGTTTCCGGATCCGCCCCGCTGCCCGAGGACACGCTTCGCTCGTTCGAGGCCCGAACGGGAGGCCGGATCGTCGAGGGCTACGGACTCACCGAGGCTTCCCCGGTGACCCACGTGAATCCGAACAACGGTGTTCGCAAGATCAACACGATCGGGGTGCCGATCCCCGGGACCGACTGCCGGATCGTCTCCCTGGAGGACGGGCGGACGTTGGGGGCCGGCGAAGAGGGTGAGCTGGTCATCCGGGGTCCCCAGGTGATGAAGGGCTATTGGAATCAGCCAGAGGAGACGGCGGGGACTCTGCGGGACGGGTGGCTTCACACGGGCGATCTCGCCTCGATGGATGACGACGGCTACTTCCGGATCGTCGGTCGCAAGAAGGAGCTCATCATCGCCGGCGGCTACAACATCTATCCCGACGAAATCGACGAGGTTCTGGTCTCTCACCCGGACATCCTCGAGGCCGCCACGATCGGAGTGCCGGACGAGAAACGGGGAGAAACCGTGAAGTCGTTCGTGGTGTTGAGACCCGGCGCTTCCGTCTCCGAGGAGGAGATCACCTCGTACTGCCGCGAGCGGCTCGCCGCCTACAAGATCCCACGCCTCCTCGAGTACCGCGACGAGCTACCCAAGAGCAGCGTGCTGAAGATCCTTCGCCGAAAGCTCCTCGAAGAGGAGCTCGCGGCGAAGGCTTGACCCGCGGAGGGCACGACCCGATGAGCAGGCTCGAAAAGTACCGCGGCCATCTGCGGGAGCGCGGTTTCGCGTGGACCGCGCTCTACGCGCTCCGGATGGTCGGGATGAAATACGTCCAGCTCGTAGACCGGCTCGTCGTCAGAATCGAGCAGCGACGTTTCATCACGGGCGAAGACACCGTCTCAGCCCATTACAACTCCCTCGTCGAGAATCGCCATCGGTGGGAGGTGCACGATTGGTCTCGACTCGGCGAAGAGTGGACCGACGGGGCACGCATCCGGAAAGGGCTCGATCCGCAGGAGTGGAAGAACA
>JALGZO010000394.1 GCA_025774865.1 bacterium
GAGAAGCGCCAGCCCTGCGATGCGCGAAATCATCAACTGAGCTCGTACTCCTTCAGCTTCGCCCACGGCGGCTTGTACGAGACGCCGAGGCGCCGCGCCGCTTCCGCGCGGTTGCCAGCCGTCTCGCGCATCACGCGTCGGATCTCCTCCGACTCGGCCCGGCGCTGCGCACGCCGACCCACGTCGAGCAGCGTGAGACCTTCCGACCGCTCCCCGCCTTCTTTCTCCGCGGCGGGACTGTCCAGTTGCCCGAAGTGCTCCGGGAGAAGCTTGTCGCCTTCGGCCAGGATCATCGCCCGCTCGACCACGTTCTGAAGTTGCCGAACGTTGCCCGGCCAGGACGCGCTCGCGAGGAAGCGGCGGGTCTCCTCGGGAACATCGACCGGCGACCGGCCGAGCTTGTCCCCAATCGTCGCGGCGAATCTCCGGACGAGCGGCGCGACATCCTCCGGGCGCTCACGCAACGGGGGGATCCGGATCGGGAAGACGTTCAAGCGATAGTAGAGATCCTCACGGAAGCTCCCGTCTGTGACCGATTTCCGGAGATCCTGATTCGTCGCCGCCACGATGCGGATGTCGGTGTGCATCTCCCGGGTGCCGCCGACCCGCGTGAAGGTCCGCTCCTGGAGGACGCGGAGCAGCTTCGCCTGCATCTCGGCCGGCAGCTCTCCGATCTCGTCGAGGAAGAACGTCCCCCCCGATGCCAGCTCGACCTTTCCGAGCTTCCGCGCGACGGCGCCCGTGAAGGCTCCGCGCTCGGAGCCGAAGAACTCCGCCTCCATGAGTTCCCGGGGAATGGCCGCACAGTTCACGTTAACGAGCGGCCCTCGCGAGCGACCGCTCCACGCGTGGATCGCCCGGGCGAGGAGCTCCTTTCCGGTACCGCTCTCGCCGAGCAGGAGCACGGTGGCGTCGCTGGGGGCGACCTTGCGCGCCGCGGCGAGGGTCGCGCGGATCGGCGGGCTGTCGCCGACGATGCCACCATTGTCCACCGACGCCGTCGCGCGCGGTCGCCGCTCGAGAGCTTTCTCGACGAGCGAGACGAGCCGCTTCGTGTCGAACGGCTTCGTGACGAAGTCGTAGGCGCCCGTCTTGATCGCTTCGACCGCGATCTCGATCGTGCCGAACGCGCTCATCACGATGACCGGGAGCCGGGCGTCGGACCCGAGGGCGCTCGCAAGAAGGTCGAGGCCGGATCCGTCGGGCAGCTGCAGATCCGTCAGGAGGAAGTCGGGCTTTTCCTCGTCGAGAGCGAGCTTCCCCTCCTCCAGCGTCGCCGCCGCGACGATTTCGTGCCCACGACGGCGGAGCGTCTCCGCGACCATGATGCGGGTCGTCTCGCGATCCTCGACGATGAGAATCTTCTTGGCCAAGTCAGCCCTCCGCGGGCAGATGGATCACGAACTCGGTCCCCACCCCGACCCGGCTGTGGAGCTGCAATCTCCCGCCGTGGTCGGTGACGGTCTTGTGCGCCAAGGCGAGCCCGAGTCCGTTGCCGCTCCGTTTCGTCGTGTAGAACGGGGTGAAGACGCGAGCCCGGTCGCTCTCGGGAATCCCCGGGCCCGTGTCGCGAAAGGCGATTCGGATCCCCCGTCGCCGGGCGTCCGTCCCCTCGCTCGGGAATTCGGTCGATCGGGTCGTGATCGTGAGCTCTCCTCCCCCCGGCATCGCCTCGATCGCGTTCAGGGCCAGGTTCAGGCAGACCCGCCTCAGGGCGGAGGGGTCCACGAGCACATCTCCCACCTCCTCGGAGAGATCGAGCTCCGTTCGAACGCCCACCTCGGCCACGGCGGCCCGGGCTCGGGTTTCTATCTCCCGCACGAGGTCGTTCACCGTGACCCGCTGCTTGTCGAGCCGAGACGGCTTGGAGAACTCGAGAATCCCGTGGACGAGCGACTCGAGCGAACGGACCTCGGACAGGATGCCCCGGACGGCCAGCGACGGCTCCCGGTCGGCGAAGTCCTCACGCAGCAGGTTCGCGAAACCGTTCAGTGAGTGCAGCGAGTTCTTGATCTCGTGTGCGATCCCCGCCGACATCTCGCCGACCGCGGACAGCCGGTCCTTCAGCAGCATTTGCTCTCGAAGCCGTTTCGTCTGGGTCAGATCGGACACGAGCAGGATGCCGCCGAGAAGCGTACCGTCGTCCGCCCGGATCACGGAGCTCGACGCGCCGATCCAGCGCGGGTCACCGTCGGGGACCGGGCAACTCCACTCGACGCCGGCCGTCGTTCGCGCCCAGTCGATGAGATCGGATGCGATGGCGGTAAGCCGGTCGTCGTCCCCGAAGACGCTCGCGACGGGACGGCCGATCGCGTGCCGGCGCCGGATCGCGAGAATGACCTCGGCCGCCCGGTTGAACTCCGTGATGCGGCCGGACAGATCGAACGCGATGATCCCGCTGGACACCGACGCGAGCACGTGATCGTTCGTTACCCGATGGCGTAGCGCATCGGCCTCCGCGGCGGTGGCGCGGTCTCGATACCGAGTTTCGTTGTCCTTGAGGGTCGTCATCACCTCCTTCATCGTGCCCAGCACGACCTCGACGTCCGATCCGGTCCCCGCTCCGGTGCGCGCGGGTCCGACCGCCGAAGGTCCGCCCTTGAAGAGCCATCGCACGATGATGAGGAACCCGGACACGATGACGATGGCGGCGAGCCCCTTCGCCACCTGGAACAGGAGCCGCGCCGTGGGGAGACTTCCCTGAGCCCTGCGATCGATCCGGGCGAGCAACGCACCTACCCCGGAATCGCCCCCTAGCGGCACGACGAGACTCAAGCCGCCGGCGGAGTCCCACTCGGGATCTCGGGTCGTCGGATCCGTCGGTTCGGCGCGCTCCGGGTTGGCGAGTCGGATCCGACGGGGCACGGCGGGGCCGTCGGGCATGCCTTCCATCAATTCGCCCTCGACGTCGTAGAGGACCAGGTCGCTGAGAGATGTGGTCTCGCGAATCTCCTCGAGCCGCTCTCGGAGCTCGGCGTCCGTCGTCGGGTGGCCGGCGTCGCCGGTTGGCAGCGACTCCGTCACGAGCTGAGCGGAGAGGCGGAGGCGATCCGCGAGCTCGTCCTCCAGTTGTTGGCGGAGGGTCGAAGTGAGGTGAAACGCCAGAGCCACGAGAAGGACGAGGACGCACAAGCCACCGAGGGCGAGGAGACTCTTCCGGTCGTCGCGCGACGAATCCCCCGGAGGCGCCGGGCGCGGCGGCGCCGGACGCTCCTCGACCAGACGGGCCGAGCCTTCGGCCTGCCTGCGGGTGGCTTGGATGGACGCGGGCATCAGGAGAAGAGGCCCCAGTACACCTCGACGATGCGCGGGCCCCAGAAGAGGACTATGACGGCGCCGGGAGCCAGGAACGTTCCGAAGGGGAGCTCAGCCGTACGCCCCTCGCCCGCTCGGAGGAGGAACAGGCAGGCGTACAGCGTGCCGGCGAACGACCCGATCATGATCGTCAAGAACGCTCCCGCCGGACCGAGGAATGCACCGACCATCCCCAGCAGCTTCACGTCGCCACCGCCGAGTCCGTCGCGGCCGGTCGCGGCCCGATAACCCATCGCCACGGCGAGGAGCCCCCCCGCTCCGACGAGGATTCCGATCAGCGCCTGCCTCGGCTCGACGGCCGCCCCGATGAACGCGGCCGCCAGGCCGATCGCCGTTCCCGGCAGCGTAATCAGGTCGGGAATGATCATGTGGTCCAGGTCGATGAACGTGACGACGACCATCGCGGCGAGGAACGCCAGCGTGAATGCGAGTGCGATCGGGTTGGACACCGTAGCGCCGGCGAGCGCGAAGAGTCCCGCGGTCGCGGCCTCCACCAGCGGATACCGGATCGAGATGACCTTGCGGCAGTGGCGGCATTTCCCGCGCAGGATCAGCCACGACACGATCGGGATGTTGTCCCAGGGGGCCACCGGCTTCTTGCACTTCGGACACCGCGACGGCGGAGTGGAAAGCGAGATCCTCAGTGGAACACGGTGGATGACCACATTCAGAAAGCTGCCGATCAGAGCCCCGAAGACCGCCAGGACCCCCGGGTGACGGAGAACCGCCAGGGTTTCGGCGCTCACAAGCTCGACGCTCCGTGCCGGCCGGGCTCGGTTTCGGGCCACGGCGGGTTCCAGGAGACCGTTCCCGTCAGTCGATCGTAGTCGACCGTGATCCCGAACGGACGCCACGGAGGGAATCTCTGCAACCCGCGCTCGACGACCACCTCGAGGCTCGCGGGATACTCCCCGTCGATCTCTTCGAGCTTGCGCAGCGAGAGGGTGAAGTGGTCGCGGATCGCCGACATCCGTCGATCCACGACGGTCGTGGCCCAGACTTCGACCGTCTCGGCGTCGAGGTAGTACGCACCGCCGAACGGTTCTTCGGGGACTCGCTCGAGAAGCCCGGTGGCGGTCACCTCATTCCAGTCCGCCGGCAGTCGCCCGTGTTCACCCTGGAAACGCTGGGCCGCCTCCGTCAGCAGCTCCTGCGCATCCTCCATGTCGAGATTCTTCAGATTCCGCTCCGCCACTTGCTGGGTGAGCTCGTTGTCGGCCTCTTCGAGGACCGCCCACCAGACCTCGCGAGCCGCGTCGCGGTCCCCGAGCCGGGCGAACGAGAGACCCGCGAGACGCGCGGCCACACTCGGCGCCCCCTCCATCGTCGACGCGCGTCGATAGGCTTCACCCGCCGCTTCGTAGTCCCGGACGATGGTCTGGTGCACGAACGCTTCATCGAACACGTACTCCCAGTCCTCGGGGTGTTCTGCCTGCGCGCGCGCGAGCAAGTCGAGCGCCCCGTCGGGATCGCCGGCATCCTGCGAAAGAACCAGGGCGCCAAACCGCGTCGCCCCCTTGAACGTATCGTCCAGATCGTAGATGACCTGGAACAGTCGCTCCGCCTGATCATAGTTCTGGCCGGTGATCTTCTGCTCCCCGTAGTACTGAATCGCCCCCAGCCAGACGAAATCGGCGATCATGTTGCGGTGACCGAGACTGGCCATCCTGAGAACATGGCCTTCGGGCAGGTACATCAGTGGGTCCGGCCCCTCCTCCGAGCTCCTGACCGCTTGCGCCTTCTCTCCCGTCACGTGCGCCGCCCCACCGAGCAGGACGGCGAGACCCAGGAGCGATAGATGCCGCATTACTCGAAGTCTCGGCGCGAAAACGCCACGATCGTGACGACGATGACGGCCGCGCTGTAGAGCAATGCGTAGACATGGCAGTGAATGACTTGTTGCGGATCGATCGGCGCCCCCGACAGAACGTTGTTGCGCACGTCGAACTGATGCAGCGACGGAAGCGCCACGTAGAGAACTTCGACGACCTTCGCGACCGCGGTGTCGCCGGCCTGTCCAGCAAGCTCCTTGAGGTCTCCCGCCAAGTGTCCGGCCACGAACACGAGGAACGTGAACACGGCGGATAGCAGCGGCGAAGCGACAGAAGAAAAGAAGATGGCGATCGCCGTGACGATGCCCGCCTCCGCCGCCGTCAGGCTCAACGCCACGAACAGACTCGGGTCCCAACCGCCGGCGAAGACCGCGACCACGAGGAGGTAGACCGTGGCGAGGATCACGATGCTGAGGAAGATCCCGCTGTACAGTCCGAGGTACTTTCCGAGGATGAACTCCGCTCGGTTCACGGGGTGGGTGAGGATCGTATGAATCGTGCGGTGCTCGATCTCCCGGTACACCATTCCCGTCCCGACCATGACGATCGTCAGCACCGTGAAGAGCGTGATCGAGGCGAGTCCGAGATCGCGGATGATCCGATGCTCCTCGCCGAGCGAGAGCGGAGCGAGGATCACCGAGGAGACCACCATGATCCCGCCGAAGACGAGCACCGCGGACAGAATGCGGTCCCGAATCGCCTCCCGAAACGTGTTCAGAGCCAGCGTCGGAATGTGACTCACGACGGCACCTCCTCGTGAGTCCGCTTCCGCCGGGGCGCCCGGGTCTGGTCCGCCTCGGCGCGCGGCACGTTCCTGGGCGACGCGGCGACATCCGGCCTCGTGGGCGTGTTCGCCCGCTCACCGGAGATCTGCTGGAGGAAGAACTCCTCCAACGAGACGCGCTTTCGTTCGAAGCGGAGGAGCCGGCCTCCGCTCTCCAGGATCTTCCGGACGATGCGCGTCGCCCGCTCGGGATCGCCCACCTGCCCGAACCATCCCTGCGGACTCAGGACCAGCTCGTCGAAGCTCGGCGTGATTTCGCGGAGCACGGAGCCCCGCTCGATCTCGAACCGGATCTCGACGTGTCGGTCGTCGACGGCGAGGATCTCCGAGAGAGAACCGCACTGAATCAAGTGCCCTTCGTTCAGGATGCCGACGCGGTCGGCGATGTTCTCGATGTCATGGAGCACGTGCGACGAAAGGAAGACAGTCACGCCCTCGCTCTTCAGGACCAGGAGCAGGTCGCGGAATACATTGCGACCGATGGGATCGAGCCCGTTCATCGGCTCGTCGAGGATCACGAGGCGGGGTCGGTGCAGGAGCGCGGCCGCGATCCCCACCCTCTGCAGCATGCCGCGCGAGTAGCTCCACAGAGCCCGACCCCGCGCGTCCTCGGCGAGGTGAACGCGGTCCAGGGTGTCCTCCACCCGCCGCGCGAGCTCCGCCCCCACGATGCCGTGCAGTTTGCCGCCGAAGCGAAGAAGCTCTCGGGCCGTCAGATAGCGATAGAAGCGAGGCGAGTCGGGCAGGAAGCCCAAGGACCGGCGGGCCGCCACGCTACCGAACGGAAATCCCAGGACCTGTCCCGATCCGCTGGTGGATCGAATGAGGCCGAGCAGGATCTTGATCGTCGTCGTCTTGCCCGCGCCGTTCGGGCCGAGGAATCCGAAGATCTCCCCTTCTTCCACGGAGAGGTCCAGACTCTGCAACGCCACGTGAGGTCGTCGCAAGAGCTTGGAATGAAACGTCTTCCCGACGTCGCGCACGTCGATGAGCTTCTCCGAATGCACTCGATGCCTCCGACCGATGTTCGATCCCGGTATCGGCCGTCGTTGCGACGAAGTTGAGACACCGGGACCTCGCAGCCGGCTCTTCCGGGCGGTTGCCGCCACGAGAAAGGGCGAGGCCATTGTGGCCCCGCCCCGATTCCCGAATGGACCGGCCCGAGCTTACTGGTTCGTGAGGACCAGCGAGAGGGTCGCACCCGTGTCATCCGTGCCGAGGACGTCGTACGCGTCCCACGCACCGTTGAGCACCGTCTGAACGACGTTGAGCGCCACGCCGCCGGCGGCGTCCGTACCGGGAGCCGTGCCGAGAGCGTTCGACCAGTCGAGCGTCGTCGCGACCGTCGTGAACGGGTTCATCGGCATCGTCGCGCTCGGGAGCAGCGCGGCGAAAGTCAGGCCGCCGTCCGCCGTGGTCGTGGCGGCCGCGTTGGGATACTCACCGTTGTTCCGGGTCGAGAAGTCCTCGACCGTGACCTGGACCGTATGCATGGTGGACTTGACCTGGGCAACCTTCGCCCGGTTCGTCATGCCCATGAAGTTCGGAATTGCGATCGCCGCCAGAATGCCGATGATGACGACCACGATCATGAGCTCGATCAGCGTGAAGCCCCTATTCCCTCGAAGCATTGGTTCCTCCTGAGTGGTGACCCGCGAGGGCCCTCGTTCGCTTGCGTGCCGGGTTAGTGCATGGGGCGTGCCAGCGTCGAGCGGCCGCGCACCATCGCCGTAAGCGAATGCTGCGACGGTGGTTCGATCGGTCCTGGGCCCAGGATGTTACTTCCGCTCCCACCCCGGACTTTTCCCGGTTTGCAAGAGCGCATCGCAATATGCACGGTCCGACCACCTCGTACGCTCGGAGAACGACTCCATTCTCCTCGACTTGCATCGGATCACAGCGCGCGCGACCTGAGTAACACGGGATCAGTTCCGGGGGTTATCCGCGTCCGGGAGAGGTGTTTTCGGACGTTGTTACGTTGCGCGGTCCCAAGCCATATCGTTGGATCTTCCGGTAGAGAGTAGAGGAATTGATACCAAGAATTGCAGATGCTCTCTTCTTTTGCCAGCCGGTCTTCTCGAGTACCTTCACCAGGTAGCTTCGCTCCACGTCTTCGAGCGTTCCCACCAGTCGGTCGTTCTCCTCGGCCGAGGAACCGAGGCCCGGTCGCCCCGCTACGGTCGCCTTGGTTCCCTCGAGAACGCGCTCGGGAAGCGACTCGAGCGTGAGTCGGGGGCCTTCTTCCAAGATGACGCCCCGCTCGATCACGTTTTCCAGCTCGCGCACATTGCCGTACCAGTGATACTCGGTGAGCGCTTGGAGCGCGTCCGAGTCCACCTCCATGAGAGGTCGTTCCGACGCCTTGCAGTAACGACGCAGAAAGTGCTCCACCAAGAGCGGGATATCCTCGCGCCGCGAACGAAGCGGCGGCAGCACGATGGGAATCACGTTGAGCCGGTAGAAGAGATCCGCGCGGAACGTGCCGCGCTCGACCTCTTTCTCGAGATCGGCATTCGTGGCGGCGACAACACGCACGTCGACCTTGATCGGCTTGTGCCCCCCCACGGGAATGATCTCCCGCTCCTGCAGGACGCGCAGCAGCTTGACCTGGATCGAGAGCGAGGTCTCTCCCACTTCGTCCAAGAGAAACGTCCCCCTCCGCGCGACAGTGAACAGTCCCTCCTTGTCGCGGATCGCGCCCGTGAAACTCCCCTTGACGTGCCCGAAGAGCTCGGACTC
>JALGZO010000395.1 GCA_025774865.1 bacterium
CGGAGACCGCGGGACTCGCCACGAACGGAAGGAACGCTCGCGAAGACGGCCGCAAGCCTCCGGAGGTGTTCCGAGCCGAGCAGATCGGCCGTCTTCAATCCCAACTCGCAACGCACCGCGTCGACCGCCGGGCGGTCGCCACGCCCGACGCGTTGCAACCCCTGTACGGGCAAGGTCCGGTTGCTCCGCCCGACGTCCCCGTAGTCCCCGACCGTCCCCAGGGCCACCAGGTCGAGCAGTCGCAGGAACTCCTGTTCGGAACGGCCGGCCCGCGCGAGGAGCTCGCGCGCGAGCAACGCTGCGACACCGGCCCCCGTGAGATCACCGTGAGACTCCGCCGTCGCCGGGTCCGTCTTCGGATTGAGAATCCGGGTCGGGGTCGCGCGACCTTCCGAAACCTCGTGGTGATCCGTGACCAGCACATCCATTCCGAGTGACTCGGCGAGCTCTGCCTCCGCCTGATTCGACGAGCCGCCGTCGGTCGTCACCAGGAGTGTCACGCCGAGATCGATGAAGTGGTGGATCAGCTCCGGGTAGAGGCCGTGGCCCTCCTGCTCCCGGTCCGGAATGTAAGTCGAGACCCGGGCCCCGAGGCTGCGCAGCGTCTCCATCATGACCGCGGCCGACGTGATGCCATCGGCGTCGTCGTGACCGAAGACTCCCACGTGTTCCTTCGCGGCGATCGCCGCCTCGACCCGATCGGCGGCCGGGCCCATCCCGGGCAACTCGGACGGGTCCGGGATCGACGAGAGTGGCGCCTTCAGAAACGCCACGGCCCGGTTCCGGTCGCCGAGCCGGGCGGCGTAGACGTCGAGGATCACGGGATGGGCTCCTGCCTCCTCGCGAAGGGAAGAGGCCCCGGCCGAGCTCGTCATCGGTCTCCCCCGGACGAAGCGGCGGATCGCGCCGAGCTCCCGGCCAGAACCTCGGCCAGGACGTCCGCGGCGTGCAGAACGTCGCCGCGGCCGACGTCGAGGTGCGTCATCGCCCGCACGATCGTGTGTCCGAATTCGATGATCCGCACGCCGCGACGCTCGGCGTCTCTCACGATCTCGGCCGGATTGCGCCCGGTGCCCTCCACGTCGATCACGACGATGTTCGACTGCGTCGCCGCCAGGTCGATCCGGATCCCGGGAACATCGACGAGTCGCTCGGCGAGGATCCGCGCGTTCGAATGATCCTCGCCCAGCCGTTCGACATGGTGATCCAGCGCGTACAGTCCGGCCGCCGCGAGCACGCCGGACTGTCTCATCCCCCCGCCGAGTTGTTTCCGGATCACCCAGGCCTGCTCCACGAAGGACGTCCGACCCGCGAGCAGTGACCCCACCGGCGCACCGAGTCCCTTCGCCAGACCGACGGTCACCGTGTCCGCGCACGCCGCGATGCGCGCGGGCGCTTCCCCGGAAGCGACCGCGGCGTTCCATATCCGCGCGCCATCCAGGTGGAACGGAATGCCGGTGTCGTGGGCGACCGCGGCGACGGCGTCGAGCCGGTCGATCGGCCAGACCGTCCCGCCCGCCGCGTTGTGCGTGTTCTCCCCCCACACGAGCGCGGTCGGCGGGACGTGTGGATTTCGGGGGCCGATCGCCCGCTTCACGAGGTCGGGATCGAGGAATCCGTGGTCGCCGTCGAGAGGATGCAGGCCGACGCCCGCGAGCTGGGGCGCGCCGGCCTCGAATCGGAGAACGTGCGAGTCCCGGTCGAGGACGATCTCGGATCCCGGAGCGCAGTGCGCGCGAACGCAGATCTGGTTCGCCATCGTCCCGCTCGGCACGAAGAGCGCCGCTTCTTTCCCGAGGAGCGCGGCCACCCGTTTCTCGAGCTCGGCGGTCGTGGGGTCGTGCCCCAGAACGTCATCATCCACCTCCGCGGACGCGATCGCGGCGCGCATCGCCGGGCCCGGCTTCGTCACGGTGTCCGACCGCAGATCAACGACGCGATCCGGGTTCGCCATGGTCGCTTCTCCATTCTCGTGGCGCCGGCCAACCGCGGAGAGTAGCAGACCCGGTCAGTTGAAGACCAGCGAAGATCGGATCGTCGCGACCCTGATCCGTGAGCTCGAGCTCATGTGCTCGGGGTCGTGGACGATCTCGCCACCGAAGGCTTGCACCAGACACTGGATGGAAGC
>JALGZO010000396.1 GCA_025774865.1 bacterium
AATGGCTCGACTGGCGGCTCGCCACCGACGACGGTTCGGAGGGTTTCGCCGGCAACGTCGTCCAGCTTCTCGAATCCTACCTCGGTGAGCTCCTCTCGAACGGCACGCGGCCTGGCGATCTCGCGATTTACGCGGCGGGGCCCGAACCGATGCTCGAAGGCACCGCGTCGGTCTGTCTCGCCAGTGACCTCGATCTGCAAGTGTCGATGGAGGCGCACATGGGATGCGGCGTGGGCGCCTGCCGCGCCTGCGGAGTCGTCGCGTGGCGCGATGAGTCGCGCATCAACGGACGCGTGTGCCGCGAGGGTCCGGTGTTCGACGCGCGAGAGATCCTGTGGGAGAAGGTGGGCTGATGGGCACTGGATCGAAGACCACCGAAAAGGCTGCGAACCCCGCCCCCGTGTCGCTGGAGGTTCGGCTCGGCGGCATCGTACTGCGGAACCCCGTGCTGGCCGCAAGTGGGACGTACGGATACGGGGCCGAGTATCACGACTTCGTCGACAACGAGACGATCGGCGGATTCGTCACGAAGAGCGTGACACCCAGGCCCCGTCGCGGCAATCCGCACCCGCGCGTGGCGGAGACGCCGTCCGGCATGCTGAACTCGATCGGCCTCGAGAATGCCGGCATCGACGAGTTTCTGGCGCACGACTGGCCCGACGTGCTGGAGGAGCCCTGCGTACCGATCCTCTCGATCGCGGCGGGCACCGTGGACGAGTACGTGGAGATGTGCGTGAAGGTCGAGAGGGCCGGCGGTGTGCGCGCCATCGAGGTCAACCTCTCTTGTCCGAACGTGAAGGAGGGCGGGCGCACCTTCGGCGCGGATCCGGCGGCCGTCGAGGCGATCATGCGGGGCTGCAAGAATGTGACGGGCGCGTTCCTCATCGCGAAGCTGACCCCGAACGCCGACACGGTGGCGATTGCGCAGGGTGCGGAGGCGGGCGGAGCGGACGGCCTCTCGCTCATCAACACGCTCCTCGGCCTGGGCGTCGACGTGGAGCGGCGGAAACCGCTGCTCGCGATGGGTATGGGTGGGCTCTCGGGTCCGGCCGTGAAGCCCGTCGCGCTCGCGGCGACGTACCAGGTGTGTCGCGTGACGACGCTGCCGGTGATCGGGATCGGCGGAATCGCCACCTGGAAGGATGCCGCGGAGTTTCTCGTCGTCGGGGCGACGGCGGTTCAGGTCGGCACCGCTCTCTTTGCGAACCCGCGCGCCATGAATGAGATCATCGAGGGGCTCACGGACTACTGCGTAAGACACGGATACGACTCGGTCACCGACATGATCGGGACCCTGGAGCGGGGAGACCTCATCGAAGAAGGAGTCGCCGGATGACGAAGCTGACGCCGAAGGAACGGGTCGCGGTCGCCTTCGACGTGGAGACGCGAGACCAGGCCTGGCGACTGCGAGAGCGGCTGGGGACGGCGCTCGGCCTCGCGAAGCTCGGGAGCGCACTCTTCGTGCGTGAGGGGCTGCCGCTGGTGCGCGAGCTGAAGGACGACGGCGTGCGCGTCTTCCTCGACCTCAAGTTCCACGATATCCCGAGCGTCGTCGGGAAGGCGGTGGAGAAGGCGGTCGCGGTCGGAGTGGACTGGTTGACCGTGCACGCGTCGGGCGGACGGACGATGGTCGAGGCGGCGGTCGCCGCGACGGCGGGAAGCGAGACGAAGGTGCTCGCCGTCACCGTGCTGACGAGCCTCGATCTCGAATCCTGGAAGGCCGGCGCGTCTCCGGATGAGCCGTCGATGGAGTCGGCGGTGCGCAGGCTGGCGTCTCTGGCCACGGAAGCGGGGGCTCACGGCCTCGTCGGATCGGCGCACGAGACGGCGGTGCTACGGGACGTCGGCGGACCCGATCGCGTCATCGTGACGCCGGGCATCCGCGTTCCCGGCACGGCAGTGCCCGACCAGTCGCGGACGGTGACGGTCGAGGAGGCGGTCGCGAGCGGGGCCGACATCCTCGTCGTCGGGCGGGGGGTCCGCGCGGCCGCGGATCCGCTGGCCGCGCTCCGCTCGATTCACGCCGCTCTCGAGGAGGTGCCGGCATGAACGAGGAGACTCTGCGCGCGCACTTCGAGGAGACCGGAGCGCTTCTCTCCGGTCACTTCCAGCTTTCGTCGGGGCTTCACTCGCCTGTGTATTTCCAGTCCGCACTCGTCTTGCAGTATGCGGACCGCGCGGAGAGGATCGGGCGCTCGCTCGCGGATCGGTTGCGCGATCTCGAGCCGGATCTGGTCGTCGGGCCGGCCCTCGGAGGGATCGTCATCGGCCATGAGGTGGCCCGCGCCCTCGACGTGCGCGGGGTCTTCACCGAGCGCAAGGACGGCGAAATGGCGTTGCGGCGCGGCTTCTCGATCCGCCGGGCCGAGCGCGTCGTGGTAATCGAGGACGTCGTCACGACGGGCAAGTCCACCGGCGAGGCCATTCAAGTGATCCGAGCCGCCGGCGGCGATGTCGTGGGCGTCGGCGCGATCGTCGATCGAAGCGGCGGCACCGCGCCGCTCGACGTTCCGTTCCGCTCCTTGCTCAGCCTCCCGGTGGAGGCCTTCGTGCCGGCGGAGTGTCCCGACTGCCGCGCGGGAGCGCCGATCGCGAAGCCGGGCAGCCGTCCCGGAGCCGCGCGCGTCTGATCGTGGTTTCGAGAGCGAGCATCGTCGGGCTCACGACCCTCATCCTCGGTTGCTCGGGCGTCGACCGGGACCAGCGCGACCCGACCGCGCTGGTCCTCATCGTGATCGACACGTTGCGGGCGGACCGTCTCGGGCACACCGGTTACGCTCCGGCCTCGACGCCTACGCTGGACTCGCTGGCGGCTCGCGGCGCGCGCTTCTCCCACGCGACCACGCCCGTGCCCACGACCCTGCCCGCCGTCACGAGTCTCCTGACCGGTCTCTACCCGACCCGGCACGGTGTTCGGGACAACGGCCGGTTCCGGCTCGAGGCCTCCTTCGAAACTCTGGCCGAGCGTTTCCGCGCCGCCGGCTGGCGCACGGGAGCGGTGTTGGCTTCCGCGGTCCTCGAGAAGGAGCGCGGGCTCGCGCAGGGGTTCGAGAGCTGGGACGCGGACTTCGAGGGGGAGTATCCCGTCTACCGCGCCGCGCTTCGTCCCTTCGCCGAGGAGCTCGCCACGGATCGGCGACGGGCGGACGTGGTGACCGACCGCGCGCTCGAGCGGCTCCGACAACTCGGCGATTCCCGTTTCTTCCTCTTCGTTCACTACTTCGACGTCCACATGCACTACGATCCGCCCCCTCGTTTCGACGAACTCCATCCCGAGCGACCCTACGATGGCGAGGTGTCGTTCGTTGACGAGGAGATCGGGCGCTTACTGTCCTCCGTTCCCGAGAGTGCGCTCGTCGTCGTCGTCTCCGACCACGGAGAGGCACAGGGCGAGCACGGCGAGCCGCAGCACGGATTCCTCCTCTACGACGCCACGCTTCGGATTCCCATGATCGTGAGCGGTCCCGGCGTGCCCGAAGGCGCCGTGCGCGATGAAGCCGTCAGTCTCGTCGACCTGGAGCCGACGCTGGCCCGCATCTTCGAGTTGCCCTCGGACGGGACCGAGCGCGACGGGCGGGTTCTCGCTTGGACGGGGCCCGAGCCCGAAGTGGTTCCGCTGTACGCGGAGACGTTCCACCCGCTCGTCTCTTACGGTTGGAGCGAGCTGCGATCGATTCGCTCGGGCGATCGGAAACTCATTGAGGGAGCGGGGGTGAGCGAGCTTTACGACCTCGACGATGACCCGGGTGAGCTCCGCAACCTGGGGGCGGCGGCGGTGCCGCCCGCGCTCCGGGAATCTCTCGCAGTCATGGTGCGCGGCGACGACCCCGAAGAGGTTTACGCGGCCGCACACTCTGCGCCGGATGCGCAATCGAGAGCAGAGCTCGCGAGCTTGGGGTACCTGAGCGCGCCGAGCGCCCGAACGAACGGGCCGCGTCCGCATCCGCGACGACAGCTCCCGCGTTGGGTCGCCCGGCAGCAGGCGAAGATGTACATCGGAGAGGCCGCGGTCCGCGCGACAGAAGGAGACTTCGCGGTGGCGCTGAAGCAGCTCGACCGGGCACTGACGCTCGATCCCCGCGCGGCCGACGCTCACCATGGCCGCGGGCGAGTCTACGAACACGTCGGCGAACTGGCCCGCGCGGAGCGTGACTATCGGGCGGCGATCAAGACGCAACCGGACCACCTCTCGTCGCACCGGTCGCTCGCGAGGCTCCTCACTCGCGAGGGCCGCGACGCGGAGGCCATCGCCCAATGGGAGAAGGTCCTGAAGCTCGCGCCCGAAGACGTCGAGGCGCTGGAGTTTCTGGCGGAGTAGGCGCGGCTCAGAGTGCGAGCTTCCGCGCGATCCCGAGACGCCCGCCGAGCCACGCGCCGAGTGGTCCGAGCGCGAGAAGCGTGATCGGATACCACATCGGCAGCGACGAGTACTGCCTCATCGACACCAAAGCCATGACGAGCATGAACCCCATGAGGCCCAGCACGTGTTTCGCTTCGGCGTGTCGGGCGATGGAGGCGGTGACGAATCCCCCCACGATCGCGGCGACGAAACCGAACGTCAGGATCAACAGGATCACCGGAGGCGGCGGCATCGCGCCGGGGACCTCGGCCGACCAGAAGGAGCCGATCGTCGCGAACAGGATCAGCACGAGGAAAGACATCGCGAGGTATCCCGTGAGCACCGCGAGCACGCTTCGTACCATGGCTGAGAGCATATCAGCTTCGATCGGCGTACGCCCGTGTCGCGATCGCTGGATGAGCGTCTCGTCCAAAGTAGATTGGAATACCCCCCGGGAGCCGATTCAGGGAAGAGGGCCAGGGCCCGATGAGGGAACGAGACCCCCTTCGCCACCCGGAGACCGTATGTTCCGCTTCCGACTGCTTCCGCGCCTCGCACAGCGCCTGCTCTCGGAGCGGTCGATCGCGGCGGGGAGCCTCGGCGGAGTTCCGGTACTCTTCCATCCGAGCGGAATCTACCTGGCTCTCGTGCTTTTCGTAGCGCTTGCCGTCCACGCTTCGCCGGCCCTGCTGCGCTTCGCATCACCCGTTGCCCGAGTCGCAGCGGCCGGAGTCGTCACCGTTCTCTTGTTTTCGTCGATACTGGCCCGCGAATGGGTGCGCGCGCTCGCCGCCGAGCGCGAGGGCATTCCGAATCGCGGCGTCGTCTTCATCCTGCTCGGCGGCTTCGCGATCCTGGAGCGCGAACCGAACCGACCGGGCGCCGAGTATCGCATCGCGATCGCCGGTCCACTCGCGAGCGTGGTGATCGCCCTCGGTTTCACGGCGGTCACCGTGGTCTGCGCGAATGTCCCCGGCGGTTCTCAGTTCGTTCCGCTCGCCGGAGTCCTCGCGCTCGCGAACACCGTGCTGGCGTCGCTCAGTGCGTTCCCGGCATTGCCGCTCGATGGCGGCCGCGTCCTCCGCTCCATGCTCTGGCGATGGAACGGCAGCCGCGACCGTTCATCGTGGCTCGCCGCCCGGGCCAGTCGCTGGTTCGCGCTCACGTCGATCGCGGCGGGCGCGGCTCTCCTCGGACAGGGACACGCGATCGGGATCGTGGCGGTGCTCACGGGATGGTTCGTGGGGGAATCCGCGAACGCCGCGGAAGAGGAAGCGAGGCTCTCCCTCGCGGCTCAGGCCTCGGGCGGCGAGCTCCCTGTGGTCTCACGGTCGATGGGGAGGCCGGGGGAGCCGGAAGCGGCCGCCGGTAGGCTCCAGCTCACGAACGCGAGGACCAGGAACACGACGATTCCGGGAAGGCTTCCCTCGACGCCGAAGGCTCCGCCGGTCCAGAGCTCCGAACCCGTCGACGAGACCTCGAAGAGAGCCACGTCCAGCTGAAAGCCGCTCACGGCGACCGACCAGACCATCGCGGTGAAGACGTTCCAGCCAGCGTGAACTCCGCACACCATCCCGAGATCGCCGCGGGCGCGCGCCAGCCCGGCGAGTGCGAGCCCCGCGAGGAACACTCCCAGCAGCCCGCTCGACCCGATGTCGGGGTTGCCCCCGTGGATCACCGCGAAGGAGCCGGCGAGGAAGATCGCGGCGATCGGGAAGGTCAGGGCGGCGGAGATGTCCCGCTGCGCCGGGCCGCGAAACCCGAACTCCTCCCTCGCGGCTTCGAAGAAGAGAGTGACGAGCACCGCCAGCACCCGGGTCGGTTGTTCGCGCCAGGCGAACGAAACGGAGTCGATCCGGAGGGCGCCGACCAGGAAGAGCGGGGCCAGCACGATCGTCGCGGCGATGGCGCCGATGGCGAACCCCCGACCCCACTCCCGGAACCACGGACGGTCGAGCCAGAGCAGACGCTTCGGTCGCGCGGCGCCGTACCCGGTGCGGGAGTACAGGAGAACGGCGCCGGCCGAAACTGCGAGCGTCGATCCGGAGAGTACCGCCGGCCAGAAGGCTCCCTCCGGATTTCCCGAGAGGAGCCCGGGAAGCCCACCCCCGGGAAGCGCCTCCCCCAGGAGGTCCCGGGCGACGACCGGGATGAAGTAGACGAGGAAGACGAATCCGAGGCCGCGCGCGACGAGGGTCAGGCGGCGGACAATGTCGGCGAGGTCGAATCTCATTCGATGATCAATCCGTGATCAGGAACTTCCCGGGTTGCGCGCGCATGGCGCAGCCGTCCGCACGGTCCCGCTTCGCGTCCGGCGAACGGCGCTGAGGATCGCCGAGAACTGTACCCGGATCTCCGGTAATCTCCCAGCTCGACGGCGAGGCACGCGTCTGGCCCGCATCATGCAATAGGGAGTCGGCGTGTCCAGTGCCTCCGGAGACGGGGCGGAGGGCGCGGGAGTGGCTCTCCCTATTATTTGGGTTGCGGGTGTATTGGGGGCGCTCGTGGCCACCACTCCGAATCGTGCGCTTCCGCACCCGTCTCCCGGAAGGTGGACTCCGGCTTTCCCCGGCGGGAGCACTCCTCTCCTAAGCGGTGTTCATGCTCGCAAGTCTCTCCCGGTAATCCTCCCTAGACACGGGCATGGAAACAGCTCCCGCCGGGCGCCTCCCCGGCGCTCGCCGCAAGGGCGAGCGCCGCCGCGGGCGTGCGAATTCTCCTTCAACTCGTTCGTCGGGTAGGGTATCTTTTCCGTTCCTTCGTTTCGTCCAAAAGTAACGGGAAAGAAAGGTGGTCTGCCTTGCCTCGAGTCACGTCCCCACGGTTGAAGAGACTCCGCGCCAAACGCGAGAAGGTTCTGCGAGGGATTCGGGCGGTGGATCGGGAGATCGGCCAAATCGAGCGGAAGCTCGGTGTGAGCCGGAGCAAACGGCGGTCCGCGACTCTGCTGCGGAAACCGAACGCCCGCCGCTTGAACGAACTGACGGTGAAGGACGCCGTCGTGAAGCTCCTCCGGAAGAAAAGGCGGCCGATGCACTACAAGGACATCACGAGAGCGCTCCTGGATGAAGGGATCTACCGGACCAAGAGCAAGAGTTTCCTCTCGACCGTTGCGATCTCGATCATGCGGGACAAGCGCATCAAGCGTGTCGAGCCGGGTGTGTACACTCTTCGGAAGGGCGTCTAGCGTCACGCCGAAGACCCCGTGCGGCTAGGAACTCTCCGCCTGTCGCGCGAGGCGCTTCCGCGTGCGATCGAGCCGCCCCTGGATCGTGTCGCGTTCCGGGGCCGCCTCCGGCGGCAAGAGACGGAGCGCTGTCTCCAGAGCCGGGATCGCTTGGTCCAGTTGATCGACCGCGAGATAGGTGTGCCCCAGGAAGCGATACGCGAGCCATGCTCCGTCGTCTGACTCACGAGCGTACTGCTCGAGCGTGGCGATCGCCTGCCCGAACGCATGCTGACGGTGCAAGAGCTGGGCGAGCCCCAGTGCCGCCAGCGAGTGGTTGGCCTCGTCC
The DNA here is from genome assembly GCA_025774865.1 of bacterium. GTDB lineage: Bacteria > ARS69 > ARS69 > ARS69 > ARS69 > JALGZO01. Next base: position 7,855 of record JALGZO010000396.1, read on the forward strand.
AGGGTGAGCAACATGAGAAAGTCGCGCTCGGCCGAGTGCTCGAGTGCGAGATCGACGTAGAGCGACGCCGCCTGAAGGAGCGAGCGCGAGTAGTATCCGGCGACGGTCTTGCCGTCGCGTAGCGGCGAGGGCGGTGAAGACTGGTTCAAGTCGATGTCGTCCCAGAGGGATTTCATCGCGATCGCGTCCTGCTCCAGGATGAGGTCTTCTTTCCCGACGAGACGGTAGGCGAGTCCGTGGGGAACCGCGCGCCACCGATCTCCGAGCAACGCGAGCCGCTGCTCGACGTCGAAGAAGAAGCCGGGATCCACGAGCACCGGCCGCTGCCCGTGGTTGAGACCGACGACCTCGCTCAGGAATTCGCCGCTCATGCGCTCGCCCGGTCGCACGGGTGGCGCGTGCACGACCCGATTCGGGTGGCGCGAGACGAGCGTCGCGGGATCTTCCACCCAGACGACGTCCACGTCGGGACGCTCACCGTCCGCCGACAGGGCGAGGTGCACGGGGTCCCGCGTCAGAAGCAGCGATTCCTGCGGGACGATGTCGAAGGACTTGCGTGACCAGAGGATCTCCTTCTCGGCCGAGCGATCGATCGTCCTGAGCGAAGTCGCGAGCACCAGGAATCCCCCGACGAAGCCCACGATCACGGTTCGCGTGGCCGCCCGCCGCTTCGTATCGTCCGCGGCGAAACCTCCGAGCCGCCGGTAAACCTCGGCGACCGCCGGGATCGCGAGGAACAGGAACGACCAGCCGATCAGCGCCGATGCCGTTCCGGTGTCAGCCGGCTGCCCGAGGACGAGGGCACC
>JALGZO010000397.1 GCA_025774865.1 bacterium
CCCGCCCGACGAAGTCGCGCTCGACGAGTTCTTCGAACGGCTCGATTTCCAATCGTTGCGCCAGGATCTCCCGGTGACGAATCGCCTGGACGAGGCGGGCTACGAGGGGATCGAAGACGTGAAAGATCTCGAGGCTCTGGCCCAGCGGCTGCAGGCGGCCGGTCGCTTCGCGCTCGGTCTGGAGGTGTCCGAACCCGATCCGCGTCGGTCCGAGCTCGTCGGGATGTCGTTCGCGTGGTCCGAGGGGATCGCCGCCTACGTAGCCCTCGAGCACCAGAACGCGAAGAGTGTCACGTGGGAAGAGGCGCGACCCGTGCTCGGACCGATCCTGTCGGACTCGTCTCTCGTGAAGTGGGCGCAGGACGTCAAGCACGCTCGTCTCGTTCTGGACCGGCATGGGGTGGAACTCGCGGGGGTCGACTTCGACACGATGCTCGCCTCGTACGTTCTCGATCCGTCGCGAGGCGGTCACTCGCTCCCGGGTCTGGCGCGGGATCGGCTGCATCTGGCGACGACTCCGCGCGAGGAGATCACGGGGAAAGGCCGATCCCGCATTCCGATCTCGCAGGCCCCGCTGGCGGACGTCGTGCGCTACGCCGCGGAGGCCGCCGACGTCGTGTTTCGGCTTCGACCCGTGCTCGAACCGGAGGTGGACGCCGCCGAGCTCGGGCCCATCCTGCGCGACATCGAGCTCCCGCTCACGCGCGTTCTCGAGCGGATGGAGGCGACGGGGGTCCGGCTGGATGTCGAATACCTGGCGAAGCTCTCGGGGCGGATGGAAGAGGAACTCGAAGCGCTGACCCGAAAGACCTGGGCGGCGGCCGGGCAGGAGTTCAATCTCGGCAGTCCGAAGCAGGTCGCGGAGCTCTTGTTCGAGACGCTGGGGCTCCGGACGCGCCGGCGCACGAAGACGGGCTACTCCACCGACTCCGACGTCCTGAACGATCTGCGCGAGGACCACGAGGTTCCCGGCCTCATTCTGCGGTACCGCGAGGTCTCGAAACTGAAGTCGACGTACGTGGACGCTCTGCCGGCGCTGGTGAACCCGGAGACCGGTCGGCTCCACACGTCCTTCAATCAGGCGGTGGCCGCCACCGGCCGGCTCTCGTCGTCCGACCCGAACCTCCAGAACGTGCCGATCCGCACGCCGGAGGGGAGGGGCATTCGCAAGGCCTTCGTCCCGGGGGAGGAAGGCTGGGTCATCGTCTCGTGCGATTACTCGCAGATCGAGCTCAGGATCCTCGCTCACATGGCGCAGGATGAGCCGCTACTCGAGGCGTTCCGACAGGATCTGGACGTGCACCGTGCGACCGCGGCACTCATGTTCGACCTTGCGCCGGAAGAGGTCACCGCGCGCCAGCGAGGCGAGGCGAAGACCATCAACTACGCCGTGCTCTACGGGATGGGAGCGGTGAACCTGGGTCGATCGCTCGGCATCTCCACCCGGGAAGCGAGCCGTTTCATCGAGTCGTACTTCGACCGGTATCCCGGTGTGCGCAACTTCATCGACCGCACTCAGGAAGCGGCGCGCGAGGAGCTCTTCGTCGAGACGCTGGCGGGTCGGCGCCGCCCGGTGCCTGAGATCGCGAGCCCGGATCACCGCACGCGCGCGTTCGGGGAGCGAATCGCGGTGAACACGCCGATCCAGGGGACGGCGGCCGACATCATGAAGCTCGCGATGATCGGGGTCCGGGATGCGCTCGACGGGAGCGGGCTCCGCGGACACATGCTTCTCACCGTTCACGACGAGATCGTCCTCGAGTGCCCCGAGGACGAGAGGCCAGCCCTCACGGAGTTGGTCATCGATCGGATGGCCCACGCGATGGAGCTTTCGGTTCCCCTCAAGGTCGACACCGGGTACGGCCCCGACTGGAGCCAAGCGCACTGAGGTGTGCCGTGAAGTGTGCCGTCTTGAAGGTCGTGACAAGTGGGTGAGTCCGAGCTTCGCGATCCGAGCAGCAACGGCGGGCGAGGGGGTCCCCAGTCTCTTGCCGCTCGGAGCAAACCAACGTAGAAGGAAGCAAGACTTTCGAGACGGAGCACAGGGATGTACGTCCTCGGCGTGACCGGCGGAATCGGTGCCGGCAAATCGACGGTCGCGGCCCGACTCGCCACCCGGGGCGCGC
>JALGZO010000398.1 GCA_025774865.1 bacterium
GGGAACGTCGTCATCGCGTCGTCGATGGCGGACTCGACCGTCGGGCTGGATGCGAGCACCGGTCTTCGACTGTGGAGCATCAAGACCCCGGGGAACCGCTACAAGCTCGCCGCTCCGATCGTCTCGGGAGGCACGGCCTGGGTGGGGGCGGAGCCGCGGCTGCTGCAGATCCAGGCGGCGAACGGCCAGGTCGATTGGACGTCACCGCTCCTGGGATCCAGCTGGTACCCCGGCATCTACTCCGCCCCGGCCATCTCCTCTCAGTTCGTCTACACCGGCTTCTACGGAATCGCGATCCCCCCCGACGGGCTTTCGGTTCTCGACCGCGCTACGGGCGCGGCGATGTACCAGGAGAACGGCGTCTACCGGACGCCCGTCTGCGCCGGGGACACGGTCTGGGTCATCAGCGGATCGGTGGGGCTCGGCCAGCAGTTTCTCAGCGCGCGGGACGCGCTGGGTCAGACCGTGTGGACGTCGGTGACGAACATCGGCCGGAGCACGGCGGCCCCGGCGCTGGGGCACGGGGTGATCGTGGTTGCCGGTCTGAACGGAACGGTCCGCGGATTCCGCTCGAGCGACGGTGGCGATCTCTGGTCACACGCCGTGGATCTGTCGCTCTACGACATGTCGCCGAACCGGCGCCGTCAGCGGGACACGAACGCGACGGCCGCGATCGCGGACGAAGTCGCATACGTGGGCTCGCTGGACGGGAATCTGTACGCTCTCGACCTCGCCACGGGCGCCGAGTTGTGGAGATGGTATCTGGGGACGCCGATCGGATCGTCGCCGGCGGTCTCGGGCAACATGCTCTTCGTCGGTGCGAGTGACGGCCACCTCTACGGCTTTGCGAGCGGCCTCGTCGCCTCCGGAGGCCCTGCGCCTTCCGCCGGGCGGGCGAGCATCTTCACCTTCTATCCGCCGCAACCGAATCCGAGCACTGCCTCGGTCCACCTCGAGTGGGTCCAGCCGCACCGGGGCCGCGTCCGCATCGACGTGTTCGACGTCGCCGGACGCAGGGTCGCCAAAGTGCTCGATGAGTCGCGGGACGCGGGCGAGAGCTTCGCGACGTGGGACGGCCGGGACGAACGGGGCGGTGTCGTGGCGGCCGGCGTGTACTTCGTGCGCCTTCGGGCCGGCGAGACTTCGTCGGTGCGCAAGCTCGTGCGCTTGAAGCGCTAGCCCACGAAGAAGGGGCCGCCCGGTAGGACGACCCCTTCGGCGGGACTCTGACGACGTCACCACTCAGTCGTCGTCTTCGACATCGTCGTTGTCGCCGTCCCGGTCATTGTCTTCGAAGCCTTCGAACGACTCCTGGATGTTCTGTTCGATGAGCTCCGCATTCTCGACGGCGCGGGGATCCACGAGGTTGCCCGCGGAATCACGGAACCAGGCGTCCAGATCGATCGTCAAGGTCAGGTGGATGTCGGTGGTTTGCGACACGACCACCGGATCGTTCAGCGGGATCTCCTTCTCTCCCTCAACCCGGCTCCGGTACACGAAGGGCTCCCCGTCCACGGTACCGTCCACGATGACGGTGAAGCGATCCTCGCCCAGGAAATCGTCGAATCGACCCGTCAGATCGGACGCGATCGCGGCCGCGTCGGCCTCGGCGGAGGGGTCGAGTCCTTCCATCTCGAACTCGATCTCGTCGTAGAGGGCGGCGGGGACGCGGGCCACGACGATCTCCTCGACCGTTCCGTCCAGCGGCAGGTCCACGACCAGCGGTCCTGCCTCGAACTCCTCGAGGTCCTCGATGTCGTCCTCGTCGGCACGCTCCAGCTCTATCTCGCGCAGCAGAATGCGGGCGCGGCTCAGCTCGAGCTGATCCGGAGCGGCGCGGGCGATCGGATTCTCCGTGCGTTTGACCGCGAGGTTCAGGGTGACGGCGCGCGTGTTTCCAGCGTCCCCGTCACCGAGGAGACAGCCGGACGCTCCGAGAGCGGTCACGCCGAGCACGAAGACCAGCGGGTGGATTCGCATGGCAGGACCTCCGGTGGGCATGGGTTTCCCGGTCTGTCTATCGGAAGGATTTGTTGAAACCTTGAGGATTATGATCCGGGGCGGGGCGGTTCCGCCGCCGTCGAGCGGCGGAACCGAGTCCGGTCCTAGAACATCATTGCG
>JALGZO010000399.1 GCA_025774865.1 bacterium
TTCTTCCCACGCGCCGCCAGTGCGAGTCCCCAACGACGCAGGTCGGTGTCAGGTCCAAACGGTCCAAGGATGTAGTGCGCCGAGCCGACCAGTAGACGGCGCAGATCCGTGTCGCCGGCCTTGGTGATTCGTAGCTCGGGGTCTTGATCGCCGGATTGGCTTTGTCTTGGACGCAGGCCCAGATACGGTCCCACGGCACGGCTGCTCTTGAATCGCTCCGGGTCCTCCAACGTCAGGACGAAACTCAACGACGTCAGTGGGCCGACTCCCGAGACCTGGCGCAGCAGCCCTGTTTCCGGATACCGCTTCGATGCCAAGCGTTCGATTCGAGTCTCGAGGCATTGGATCTTCTTTGTCAGTGCCGCGATCGTGCTTGGCGTACGCGCTTGTGAAAGGACGACGTCGAGCAGGTCGGTAATCGCCCGCCGATCGACTTCACCATGCCGCGAGCGTGATTGACCAGTTTGGTGCGACATTCAACCAAGGCATTGCGACTTCGGAGTAGGGCACGATCGGCCTGGGCGGTACCACCACGATGCTCGATCGGGTGCAGCAGCTTGGTATCGACCCGGGCCAGGCGAGCCAGGCGCTCCGCATCCAACTGGTCGTTCTTGTTCCTGCTGCTGTAGATCAGGCGGACGTACCTGGGATTGGCCGTGATCGTCTCGTGCCCAAGCTCCTGCAGTAGACGCTGGACCCACGGCGAGTGAGTCCCGACCTCGATCACTACCCGCGCCGCAGCTCGCTCGCCGAAGAGCTTGCGAAACGCCTGGCCGGTTGAGGCGATCGTGTCCTCCTCGAGGATCTCGCCCTGTGGGTCCAGCACGCAGTACCGGCTCCATCGATCTCCCAGATCCACACCCACCGTCAACCCCGATCCATCCCTGGTATCCTTCTTCATGGTCGACCTCCGCCATGGGCCTGCTGAGCCCGAAGAATGTTGTCTTGGGGATCCTATGCGGATACCCCGCGACGGAGGTCGACCTTCTCATCCCATCTGGTCCCAGGTTCGAGTCCTGGTGGGCCCACCAGCGCAAACCTCTCTCAATCAGTCACTTGCACCGGTGCATAGATCACGTGGCGTCCTGACCATCGGATTTTCAGTCCGCTGGTCCCGCGAGTCACGCCCCCGGAACGCGCACCCGGATCCTCCCTTGTGGGATTGTCACGTACCAAACTCGCTCAGTCGTGATCGACTCGACGGGATAGACGAGGCCGCCCTGGTCGAGCGCATCCCCGAGACGAAGCTCCACGCAGCGACGTGCGTCCAATCGCCAGTCGTTGTCCATGGATTCCGTAAACGCGAGTCCCGCCCCCAAGTGCACGGCCAACGTGGTATGCCCCTGACCGTAGACGTCGATCACCGCCTCCGAGGGATCTTCGTTCGCCGTGATCTCGGCGATTCCCGGCTCGCTCGTCGGCCGGACGAACTCGGGAAGCGAGTGTCGGTATAGCCGCGTCTCGGCCGTCAGATCGTTCGAGCGCATCCATTCTCTCAACTTCGCGTTCATGACTTTCAAGGCAACCTCGGATTCAGTTCACTTCGTTTCACTGTCGCCAAGACTACCGCGCATCAGCTCGGTGACCCGGGAGACCATCCGTGGATCTATCCCAGCGACAAAAGGTCCTCGGTGACGCAGCGCATCGATCGGCTCGCCGGCGAGATCGGTCACCTCTCCACCGGCCTGCCGCACGATCAATACCCCGGCCGCCAGGTCGAAGGCTTCGGCCGGCCACTTGGACCATAGGTTCGCGTAGACGAAATGACCTCGCGCCGATTCCACAAGGGCCCAGGCGGGCGACCCGCCGGGAGACCGAACCATGGCGATGTCGCGCTGTCCCCAAGCACGGTAGAGCGCACTCACGACGCCGCCGCCGTGCCGGTTGGGATGAATGTTGACCAGCAGCGGTCGCGCCCCCGTTGACGGACGCTTCAGGACGCTCACCTCATCCGGCTCGCCGAAGGTCGAAAGACGGATCAGCCGGGAGGCACCACCTACGGCGGCGTACGCGATTTCGCCGGCGGTGGGATTGGAGACCATGCCCAGAACGATCTCGCCGTCGCGGATCAAGGCCAGCGTGGTGCTGTACGTCTCGGTCTCCGCCAGAAACGCGCGAGTGCCGTCTATCGGATCGATCGCGATCGCGGTCCCGGCCGAGGGGAGAACCCCCCCGGTCTCCTCGCCGACCACGACCGCGTCCGAACCGACCGCCGAGAGCCAACTCCGCAGCCGGGATTCGATCCGGTGCTCGACCTCGGTGGCCGGGGAGCCGTCTTCCTTGATCGTCACACCGCCCTGACCGGTCTTCGCGCGCCATTCCCGGACCAGCTGTCCTGCCTCGAGGAGCAGGAGCAGGCGGATGCCCAGGTACACCGTGACATCGTCGGCACCGGCATCCGTCGGAGGCGCGGCAGTGAGCGACCGGCGGTGCCCGTCGATCGCCGCGTGTTCGATCGTCGTCAACACCGCTACCCCCTCATCCCGTGGCTGCGAGCAGCCGGTCCGCGACCGACTGGTCCATGCGCCCGGACTCTATCAGTCGCGGGATGCTGTCGCGAATGAAGCGCGCCTGCCCCGCGGGGACGCGATTCACGGTCTCGTCGTCCAGCGGCCACCACTTGACTTCGTCGAACTCGCCCCCGGACGTG
>JALGZO010000400.1 GCA_025774865.1 bacterium
CGCAGCGGCCAGAGACGAACCCGGGAGCACGAGGACGCTCGCGACGGCGAGAGAGCGAACGTGGCGGAGACAGGACCACATCGTCGGTTTGTAGCGAGTCCGTGGTCGAGGGTCAAGGAGAGCGCGTACGGGCCGTCGGTTGTCTCCACCCCGACCGATTGCTATCCTCTACACTGTCTTCCAGCCGTCGACTCTTCGGGAATCAGATTTGAAGGCACTCTCGTTCACTCGCGCGCCGTTTCCCGTCCTCGCCGTCTTTGCGGCGTTCCTTCCGTTCGCCGCCCGGGCCGATTTCCAGGATCGCACCGTCGATTCGGGCCTCCTCTGGTTCCAGTCGAGCTGGGGCGCCGCGTTCGTCGATATCGACCGAGACGGCCATCTCGATCTCTACACCGGGCACCACTTCTTCGATCCGATCATCCGCTGGAACGACGGGACCGGATTCTTCGATCCCAACAGGTATCCCCAACCGTGGACCGGCCTCACGGATCGCCACGGGATTCTCCCCATCCCGCTCGCATTCGACGACTTTCCGGATCTCTTCATCGCGCACGGCGCGGGAGGAGGCGCCGGCGCGGAGCCGAACGAGCTCTACCGAAACGACGGTGGCGGCGTCTTGCTGTCGATCAGCGGCGCCGCGGGCCTCGACGATCCCCCCGGCCGCGGCCGCTGCGCCTCGGCGGCCGACTACGATGGCGACCTGAAGGTGGACGTGTGGGTCGGCAAGGCGCCCGACCCGGCACACAGGAACTCACTGTTCCGCAACGTGGGTCTCTATTCGTTCCTGGACGTCGCCGCCTCCGTCGGTCTCGACGAGGCGGACGGCGCGGTCGGAGGGATCTGGGGAGACTTCGACGACGACGGAGATCCCGACCTCCTCGTCGGGAGTGAAGAGTTCCCCCGACCCACGAAGCTTTTCCGCAACGACGGAGGCACGTTCTCGGACGCCTCGTCCGTCTTCTCGCCGCCGTTGCCCGTCGTGTCCGGCGCCGACTGGGGTGACTTCGACGTCGACGGAGACCTCGACCTGGCCGTCTGCAACGGACAGATCGGGCTCTTCGACACCGTGTCGGAGGGAGACACCCTCACGTTCTTCTTCAATACGCGGTACTCGGAGAACGGTTCCGACGGCCTGACGATCCCGTCGACGGCCGACACGATGTACGCCCAGGTTCGGATTCGAGGCTACTTCGACTTCGACAAGATCTTCCTCGGCCCGGACCAGATCCAGCCGGCACCTACGGCCTGGCTGGTGCTCACCGACGACTACGTCGGCGCCCCCCCGTGGAACCCTGGCGTCGATCAGGGCATCTTCCTGTGGCGGCAGTCGCCGGGCGGACCCTGGGAGCTGCGCTGCTCCACCCCGTTCGTGAACTTCGATGCGTTCGACGGGAAGCTCCGGGACGGAACCGTGATCTCCGGAGTCATCGAGCACGACCTCGAGGACCCGGGTTTCGTTTCGGGCGGGCCGAAGGTATGGAGGAACGACGGCGGCACGTTCACGGAGATCACGACCATGCTCGGTCTCCCCGCCGCAATGGTGAACCCCCGCGATATCTCCTGGGTCGATTACGACAACGACGGTGACTACGATCTCCATGTCGTCGACATGGGTACGAGCGCGACCCTCAACGCACCCGACGCGCTCTTCCGGAACGACGGCGCGGTGTTCACGGATGTCACCGTTCTCGAGAACATCATGGGTGGGACCGTGGGACTCGGCGACGGGGCCACCTGGGGCGACGCCGACCGCGACGGCGACCTCGACGTCTACGTGGCGCAGGGAGCGGGCCCGCTCGCGCTGGGCGGCTTCGGACCGGCGCTGTTCTACCGGAACGAGGGGGCATGGCCGCCCTCGCTCCAGCTCTCCCTCGTCGGGCGGCAGTCGGGGCCGACGGCCCTCGGCGCGAGGGTGACGGCTGGAGTGGGCGGGCAGACCATCGTGCGCCAACCGACCGCGAACTCCTGGCGCGGGTTCGCCGATCCTCGCGAGATTCACATCGGGATGGGAAGCGCGACCGTGGTCGACTGGCTCGTGATCGAATGGCCGTTCGGAACGGTCCACCTGTACACCGACGTGCCGCCGGGCTTCTACCACATCGACGAGGCCAACGTG
>JALGZO010000401.1 GCA_025774865.1 bacterium
TCGCCTGCAGCTGCAAGGCGCCGCCCGGACTGGGTACTTGCGGAATGGCCTCACGGATCCGGTCGAAATCGGGCGCGTCGATATCGACCTCGAGGCTTTCGAGCCGCAGGTGCGCCAGGATCTCCTTCCGCGCCGCGCTGTCGGCGAGCGCCGAGCGGAACGTGCCTTCGGTGAGCTTCACCGCTCCCCGGACGTCAGCGGTCGCGAAACTCGAGCGGAGCGCGACCTCGTCGAGAACGACGTGGTCGTCGCGGATCGTCAAGCGACCCGATATCAGCTCGAGAGTTTCGTCGCCGTACCGGCCATCGCCCAGATCGATCTGGAGATCCGCCGCGAGCGTGTCGGGACCCACGACTGCCTCGGCGTCGAACTGCAGGAGACCGCCGAGATCCTGGTCGAGTAGCAGGAACGGCGAGAAGACGGAGAGGTCGACGTCGCGGCCGCTCGCCCGAATCGCAGCTTCTCCCGAGCCGTGGACCGACAGGTCGCCGGTGACTCGACCCGTCGCGCTGCGCAGGTCGAGGCCGCTGAACTCCAGCGTTCCCTGCTGCTTGTCGATCCGCACCGAGCCTTGGTTCGTCCACGTCACGTCGCCTTCCCGCGATCGAATGTCGAGCTGCGCGACGTGCCCCGCAATACTGCCGTCGTTTCCGATCGTGAGGTTGCCGGTCAGGCGAAGCTCGCCTCGACGACTGCTCTCGAGCCGCAGGGTCCGGACCTCGAAGGCGGTCCCGTTCCAGATTCCCGACGCCGTTCCGCGCGGAATCTTCCTCCCGTCGTAGCCGATGTTCCGGCCGGTCGCCGTGATTGCCAGCTCGGCACCGCCCCCGAGCGCCTCCGACGTGATCGACAGATCGAACGCGTCGGCGCCCGCACCGTAGACCGACGTGTCCTCGAATTGCAGCAGCGCCTCGAGGCTCGGGGCCGCAAGCGGTCCGATGATCCGCACGTCGGCCGAGGCCTGGCCGGTCACCGGCCCGAACACGCTGTCGGAAGGGCCTGCCACGAGGAGATCTCCCAGATCGGCCACCGTCCCGGAGAACTCCGCCACGAGGCGGTTGTGAGCGTCGATGGTGCCCACGCCGGAAACCGTGGACTCCCCTCGCGTGACGCGCGCGCCGTGGAGGGTCAGATCCCCCTTCGACGCGGACAGCGACAAGGACGCGGCGTCGAATGAAAAACCGAAGGCCGCCCCGGCCGTCATCTCCGCCTCGACCGAGCCTTCGAACGTCTCGCGCGAGAGTCCGACTCCCTCGAATCGAACGGTCCCGTCGAGGTCGGTCACGCGAGAGAGATCTTCTTCGGCGAGAAGGAGAGCGGGATCGAGGGTCCGGAACGTCGCGACCCCGTCGATTCGCGGGTCGCCATCGAGCACGAGCTGCGCGCTCACGTCGACGCGCGAGTCCCCCGTCTCCAGTCGCACGGAATCGATCCCGAACTTCGGACCCCGTCGGCTCAGGGAGAAGACCACGTCACGACCCGTTTCATCCTCCGCGACCCCCCGCAGACCGCCGTTCACGTCGAGAGAATCGATCGTCCCACTCGCCAGGAACCGGAACTCGAGATTCCCCGTCAGCAGGGGATGCTCGACCTGCACCCACGATCCGATCCGCTCCAGCGGGATGGCGTACCCCGTGGTCAGGACCCGCGCCTTCCACCCGGCCGGATCGATCCGGCCCTGGAAGCTGACCCGTCCACCACCCGCTTTGAAGTGCAGGCCATCGAGACCGATCGCGCCCTCGGCGAAGCTCATGTTGCCGGTCAGCTCCACGAACTCGTCGACGTGCCCGGCCGTGACGCGCGTCGCCGCTTCCTCGACCGCGAGGCTCCAGTGGCCCGAGACTCCGTGCAGACTCCCCGTGAGATCGAGATCCGAAAGCAGCACCCCGGCTTCCCGTTCGACACGGCCCCGGACGATGCGAAAATCCTCCACGACGAAGCCGCCCGGCAGGAGACGACCCGGCTCGGATTCGTCGCCGGCCGGGCTCTCCGGCTCCGCCGTGCGCTCACGCCAGCGCGTGATCGCAGCCAGGTCGACGTCCGGGCGCAGGACCCTGATTCTGCGGATGCGCGGGCGGCCGACGAGAAGATCGCCGATGCGGTAGCCCACCTCCACTCCGCCACCGGCGCGCGCAGGGTGAGCCGAGCATCCTCGATGTTCAACCCGCTCCAGGGGCGCCAGTACAGGGACGCCGTCGTCAGGTGAAGCCCGCCCGCGGCTTCGAGCCGCTCGTTCACGAACGCGAGGATGCGCGGCGTGAAGAAGCCGGCCTCGAGCAACGTGGCGAGCCCCACGACGCCGATCAAGACGACGACCAGCAGCCCCGTCGTGATCACGCCCAGCACTCGAGCCACCCTCATGGCGAATCGCTCCCCGTCGGCACCATCAGAATACGTGTCCCAGGCTCAAGTGCACCTTCCACGTTTTTTCATCCGACCTCAAGATCTTGAGCTTTCGCCCGTAGTCGAGGCGCACCGGACCCACCGGAGTGCCGAGCCGGATCCCGATGCCGTAGGCGTAGCGGACCGCCTCGGGCTCCCGCCCCTCCTTCACCTCCGTGAACCGGAAGTCCTTCCAGCTGACGCGGGACGGCGAGTCCCACGCGTTGCCGCCGTCCAGAAAGAGCGCCGTATGGAGGATCCAGAACAGCGGGAAGCGCGCCTCGACGTTGCCGAGCATCATGAAGTCACCGGGGCCGATTTCCTGCTCCTTGTATGCTCGCACGGTGGACTCCCCGCCGAGCTTGAAGCGATCGCGGTCAGGAATGCCATCGACGACGGACTGCCCGAAAGGGCGCCCGTAGCCTACGCGGAGCCTTCCTGCCAGTCCGATGAAACCGGTGGACCGGTACCAGCTCGCCTCGACCTGGATCTGCCAGAAGTCGTTGTCGCCACCCAGGATGCCTCCGGAAACATTGCCGATGATCCGGTTGAAGAACCCTCTCTCGGGATTGAAGTAGTCGTTGCGTCGATCGCGCTGGATCTGCGTGGAGATCGATCGCGTCACGTCGGGCGCCGTCACCAGATCCGCCTCCTCGCTCACGAGCTCCCCCGCGTCCACGTTCGCCCACTCGTTTCGCAGGGCGACCCACGCGTTCGTATGCCGCGTGAGATCGCGGTTGGCGTTCAGGGACAGACCGACGAGGTCCAGATCGTACCGGATGCGTTCCACCCCCACCGTGGAGAACTCACGACTGCGCTCATAGAAGAGCTCGGCCGTACCCGTTGTGCGCGTGCCGAAGAGCCAGGGCTCCACGTAGCGAGTCTCGACCTTCGTACGGACCAGATCCGTCTTCGGAATGAACTCCGTGGCGACGAGGCCGCCGATCTCGGCGCGCTTCCCCCTCCCCCAGAGATTCCGGTGGCCCCAGGTCCCGGAGACGCGGAGCTGGTCTCGGGTGCCCAACCCGATACCGGCGCTCACGAAGCGCATCTTCCGCTCCGTGACTCGAATGAGAAGATCCACGCGACCTCGCTCTGCTTCGGCGACCTGCGGGAGCAGCTCCACGCGCGAGAAGTATCCGGTCGCGTGGAGTCGGGTCCGGCTGTCCGTGAGCTCTTCGCGATTGAGAATGTCCCCGGGCCCGAACGTCAACTCGCGAAGGATGATTCCGTCCTGGGTAATCTCGTTCCCCT
>JALGZO010000402.1 GCA_025774865.1 bacterium
CTCGACCTGGAAGCGAGAGGGAGGGAAGACTCTGCCCTCGGTGGACGATGATCACTCCGTCGAGGAGGCCGAGCTCGAACGGCTCCGGGCCCTCGGCTACATTCAGTGATCGACTTCTAGTGTTCCGTCTTGGAAGTCATGATACGTGCCGAGACTCCCACAACTGCCTCACGAAACTCGGCTCCTCCCGGATGGCGACCTGAACTCGGTCACGCCGGCTGGCGATCGTGCTCCCACCGCCCTCGAACCGTCGCGGCAGCGGGGACAGGATTGACCCCCGTCGATGGGGACGAGCCCGCAACCTCGCTCCCGGTTCCAAGAAGCCCGAGCGGAAGGAGGCCGGGGGACCCCCTCGAACGCGCCAGCGCAGCGCAGGCGAGCCTTGATCCCCTTCGCGAGCCGAGCAGCAACGGCGTGCGAGGGGGTCCCCCGGTCTCGTGCCGTTCAGGTCAACCATCGTAAAGGGAAACGAGATTTCCGAAACGGCACACTAGTCCACCCAGTCCGCCACGAAGATGTTCGTCTCGCCGGGCACCCGGCCGTTGCGGTTGGACGCGAAGGCGAGCTTCGTGCCGTCCGGGCTGAACATCGGGAACGAGTCGAACGAAGGGCACGTGGTAATCGCTTCGAATCCACTGCCGTCGACGTTAATGAGATACAGGTCGAAGTTCCGGCCGCGGGGATCCCCGACGTTCGAAGCGAAGATGATGCGTTCGCCGTCCGGAGTGAAGTATGGCGCGAAGTTCGCCGCCCCGTTGTCCGTGACCTGGGTCTTGCTCGAGCCGTCGGCGTTCATCCACCAGATCTCGAGCTGGCCGGGCCGGATGAGATCCTGCGCGAGAAGATCGCGGTAGTCTCGAAGCTCGTCTTCGTCCGTCGGCTCGTGCGTGCGGTAGACGATCTTCGTCCCGTCGGCGGAGAAGAAGGCCCCGCCATCGTACCCGGGTGCGTCGGTGAGCCGGGTGAGGTCGGTCCCGTCCGTGCGCATCTTGTAGAGGTCGAGGTCACCGTCCCGCGTCGACGTGAACACGATCCACTCCCCGTCCGGGGAGACGGTCGCCTCGGCGTCATAACCGGGGGCGTCGGTGAGCCGCTCGAGCTCTGTCCCGTCGGCTTTCGCCGTCCAGATGTCGTACGACTCGTAGATTGGCCACACGTATCCGCGGGAGTGGTCGGGCGAAGGTGGGCAATCGTCGGACGCGAGATGCGTGGAGGAGAAAAGGACCCGGTCGGTGCCTGGTAAGAAGTACGCGCACGTCGTCCGACCCGTCCCGGTGGAGACGAGGCGCCCGATCGATCCATCGGAGCCCATTCCCACCTGGGCGTCCATCACGTAGATCTGGTCGCAGCCGGAATCGAGCTGCGTGACCTGAAGAATCAGCTCCTGGCCGTCGGGAGACCAGTACGCCTCCGCGTTCTGCCCGCCGAACGTGAGCTGCCGCACGTTCGCGAGTCGATCCTCTCCTGCGAAGCGAAGCCCCTGGGGCTCGGGGGGCCGCGCCGAGTGGTGAGACTGGGCGACCGCACGGGCCGCGCCGATTCCGGTTACGGCGAGAACGAACCACAAGATCGACGAGCGAACCATGAAACCTCCGAAGGGGACCGGGGATCCGAAGCCGAACAGCGTACCCTGAATCCTCCGGGCCGGGCCAGCCATCCAAGGGGGGACCGTCGCATCCGGACTCGTCGCCGCGGAGGCTGAATGGCCCGGCCCACCCTGATCAGCACCCCCGAGGAACTGGATGGAGCCTTCGAGCTCTCGCACGAGAGGCCCGTCCTGATCCTCAAGCACAGCCTGGCCTGCGGAGCCTCGGCCGCCGCCCATGAGGTTTACCACGAATTCGTCGAGTCGCGCCTCGACGACGAGCAGGTCGATTACGCCGTCCTCTTGATCCAGCGCTCGCGCGATCTTTCGGACGAGCTGGCCCGGCGCACCGGGATCAGACACCAATCGCCGCAAGTCGTTCTCCTGCGGCACGGCCGGGCCGCCTGGAGCGCGAGCCACTGGGGCATCTCGCGCGAGAACCTCCAGCAGGCCGTGGATATCGTCCCCGCCTGACCTCGAGACTAGCGTCCGGCCTCGCGCAGCTTCGCCAAGAGCTCGGCATCGTCGGCGAGAAGCCCCGGCCCGATGAGCCGCTCGGGGAGCTCTCGCCACGTGGAATCCAGCTCGTACACCTTCGCGATGGTTTCGACCGCGCGTTCGATCTCGCCCGCGTTCGCCAGCGAGATCCCGTACCAGAACAGAACTTCCGGATTCCCGGGGGCGAGCCTCACCGCCCGTCCGTAGGCCGCCTCCGCTGCGGCGAAGTCGTTCTTCTCGATCGCGAGGTCTCCTTCGTTCATCGCGTCGTACGCTCGGGCCACTCCGAGGATACGTCGCATCTCCTTCACGGCCTCCGGGTGATCGTCGACCCGGAGATCGAACGGGAAGTCGACCCACGAACGGCCGGTGTCGTCGGGCCCGGCGACCAGGATCGCCGCCGATTGCTTCCCGCGGATGTCCCCCCCCTCCGCCTGCGCCGCTTCGAGGGCGAGCATCAAGCGCTCGGCGAGATCCCCCTCGCCGTTCTCGAACGCGCGCGCCATCGCCGCCGGCACCGTGTCCTTCGCCATGAGGTTCGCCTGCACCGAGTAATCCTCGCCGACCCGATGGCCCGCCTCGGCGATGCACCGCTCCCCCGTATGGGCGACGATGTCGCCGTCCGCGTCGAGGATGGCGACCTGCCGGAACCACGGCGCCGTGTCCGCGGCCAGGAGCCCCTCGAGAGACCGGGACGCGGAGCGACCGAGTCTCAGGAGCTCGAGTCCGGCCGGCCCGTACGTGTAGTCGGCGAGCGACTGCGTGGCCACGGCCCCCACGCCGGGCTCGACCCAGATGACGTTCGAGACCTGGAACCAGTGCGACTGGACGGCCGCGCCCACCTGACCGGTCTGGGGGTCCCGGGCTACGATCGAGTAGGTCGCGGACGCCGGGGCGGCGAGGATGGCCACGAGGATCGCGGCGCCCGAAGCGATCGTCGCCCTTCGTGTAGGATGATGACTCATGGGGCCCTCCTTGGATTCGGGGAGTCTATTCGAATCGAGGCCGGATGGAGGAAGGATGCCGAGCGTGACGGGAATCGAGGCGATGGTGCTGGCGGCCGGGGCGTCGAGGCGGATCGGGACGCCGAAGGCGCTTCTCTCGTTCGGAGATCGGTCCGCCCTGGAGCTGATCCTCGATACCCTCCGGCGGGCCGGGGTATCGAAGGGCGTGGTCGTCGTCGGGGAGCACGCGCCCGCCCTGGCCGCGGCGTGTGACCCGGCGCCGCTGGCGTGGGCGCGAAACCCGGTGCCCGAGACCGGGCGTATGGGCTCGGTTCTCGTGGGGCTGCGGGCGCTCACGTCCGGCGTGGACATCCTCCTGTGGCCGGTCGACCGGCCCCTGGCGTCCGCCGAAACCGTTGCGGCTCTCATGGCCGCCCGGGAGCAGGCGGAACCGGGCGAGGGCGTGATCGTGCCCGAGTGTCGAGGCGGCCGTGGGCACCCGCTCATCCTGCGCGCCGCGCTGCTTCCCTCGCTCGTGACCGCCTACCCCGACGCCAACTTGCGCGAAGTCATCCGGGAGTGCGGGGTCGGGCGCCGGCCGGTGCCGGTCGACGATCCGGGAATCCACTTCGATCTGGACACGGCCGAGGAGTACGAGAGGGCGCTCGCCTGGTGGCGAGCAACGCGGACGCGTACGTAGAGGCTCGGGTCGATCCCCGTTACGGCGTGCGGCGCTCGCGCGGGGTGAGTCCGAGCGTCGCGAGCGCGTCCTCGTCGTGATTCCCGTGCATCTCCCAGTACTTCATGCGCGTGGCCGCGACGAGGTCCGCCCTTCTTCCGTCCGTCGACTCCCAGCGTACGATGAGGCGCGGTTTCTCCGTATCCACGAAGAACGTCCAGGTTCGGGCGTCGTCGCCGCCGATCTCGACTCGGAGTGTCTCCACCTCGAACGTTCCCGCCGGGACAGTGATCTCCTTCGTGGCCGAGCCGCGCGACAGTCGGCCGGGCGCCCAGTCGAGCGGCCGGTGGAGAATGCGGGAGCTCTCCGTCGAGCGCAGCACCGTCACGTCCCTCTCCTCGCCCGGCGTGAGAAACGGCGCGGCAAGACCGCGGGCCCAGTGAAGGAGGACATCCTCCAACAATCCTTTCTCCGGATACGAGAGCGTGTTGTTCTGGTCCGCTTCACCGTCGAAGTAACTGTGCACTTGGTGACGGAGGCTCTCTTCCCCGGGGAGAATCTGATGGTAGACCTGTCCGCACCATTCCTGGCTGGAGAAGGAAACCTTGCTGGCGGCCCCGGCCCCGCGACCGTGCCGCGACGCGAGCGCTACGAACACACTCGTCATCATGTTGTAATCGTAGATCCCGGTGGCGAAATCCTGCACGAGGTTGAGCTTCATCACGGGGAACTCGTCGGACTTCGCGTGCACGCCGGGGTCCGCCTTGACGCGCGCCTCGTCCGAAAAGGTCTCCGTGACGAAGATCGTCACCGCGGTCCCTTCGCGTAGCTCACCGTACCTCGGATAGGTGAGGTCGTACGTGGCGAGCTCGGCCTGCCCGTCGCCCCAGTGGTTCCAGAAATCGTCGCCGAAGGCCCCCGCGCCTGCCGGCGCCGTGAGCCCGGCTCCGACGACAAAGGCGAGGGCGAGGGCGGCGGGGACATTGATCGAGCGCATGAGATTCCCTCCGGAGTGCGAGAGACGGCCGCGACCGGAAGATCGAGGTTCTCGCCTTCCCGTCAATTGGCAGGCTACAGGATCGCTCCGTTTCGCTAGTATCCGATTCCGAACCGAGAACCCCCGGGGCCCGACCGAGATCCGCCTGACCTTCCGACTGCTGGGAGCCGTGCCGTGACGCCTGCGACCCCCTCGCCGTCCCGTCCGCCCGTCCACATCGCCGCGATCTGCGGCAGCCTGCGCGGCTCCGAGAGCTGCACCCGGAAGGCGCTCGGGATCGCGACCCGCACCATCGAGGCCGAGGGAGCCTCGGTCGATCTCATCGATCTCGGCCGCCTCGATCTGCCGCTGCGGGAGAGCCGCGGAGACACGGACGCCCATGCCGGGACGGCGGAGCTCAAGGATCGGGTGGCGCGCGCTGACAGTGTCCTGCTCGGGTCCCCCGAATACCACTCGAGCTTCAGCGGCGTGCTGAAGAACGCCCTGGACCTGCTGAGCCGGGACGAGGTCGGCGGCAAGCTCTTCGGGCTTCTGGGGGTGTCGGGGGGCAACACGGGAGCGGTCAACTCGCTGGGACACCTCCGGTACGTCGTACGCGGTGTCGGGGGGTGGAGTCTTCCCGCGCAGGTGAGTATCGCGAACGCGTGGAAGGCGTTCGACGGCGACCGGCTCGCGGATCCGGAGCTTCAGGCGCGGATCGAGTCGTTCGCGCGCGAGCTCGTCCGGTTCACGCGGCTCTACAAGATGCAGCCGGAGTTCGAAGAGGGCCTGATTCAGGTCATCGATCGGAACCGGTGAGCCGCCGCGAGCTGCTGACGATCAGTACGCCTGCGCGAAGAGGACTTCCGTCGCGGTTTCCCGGCCCGACAGAATGCAGGTGCCGGAACCACCCGGTTGATCGAACGAGATGCAGCGGACGGTCGCCTTGGTCTCGTTCTGGATCTTCTCCTCGGCTTCGTCGCCCGGCTCGAACCAGCAGCGCACGAACCCACCTTCGTTCTCGAGGATGCGCTTGAGCTCTTCGTAACTGCCGGCCGTGCGCGTGTTCTCGTCGCGTGCCGCGCGCGCCTTCTCCAGGAGAACGGCGTGGGTGGCCTCCAGCTTCTCTCGCAACCACTCGCGCGATGCGTCGCCGAGAGAGACGGTCTCCTTCGCCCGGTCGATCCTTCGCTTGATCACGAACGCGCCCGCATCCACGTCGCGCGGTCCGATCTCCAGGCGGAACGGCACCCCGCGCTGCTCCCAGTGGAAGTGCTTCTCGCCGGGACGATTGTCGCGCCAGTCGACCGCGATCTTCTGGCTCGTCGACTTGTCGAAAAAGTAGCTGGTCACTTCACCCGTGCTCAGCCGCTGGGCGGCCGCCTCGACCTCGTCCTGGCCGACGATCGCCGCCAACACGCGCTCGACGAAGCTCGCGACCTTCTCGCGCTCCGCGTCGTTCTTGAAGATCGGTACGATCGCCGCGACCGTCGGGGCGGCCCGCGGTGGCAGTACGAGTCCGTCGTCGTCCGAGTGCACCATTACGAGCGCGCCGATGAGCCGGGTGGTCGCTCCCCAGCTCGTCGTGTGCGCGAAGTGCTGCTTCTGGTCGCGACCGAGAAACTGGATCTCGAACGCCTTCGCGAAGTTCTGGCCGAGGTTGTGACTCGTGCCGCATTGCAATGCCCGGCCGTCCTGCATGAGAGCTTCGATCGTGTAGGTCACGTCCGCGCCCGGGAACTTCTCCCGATCCGTCTTGCGGCCGGTGTAGGTGGGCAGAGCGAGGAACTCCTCCGCGAACATTCGATAGACCTCGAGCATGCGGAGCGTCTCGTCCTGCGCCTCTTCGCCCGTCTCGTGAGCGGTGTGTCCCTCCTGCCACAGGAACTCGGTCGTGCGCAGGAAGAGCCGGGTGCGCATCTCCCAGCGCATGACGTTCGCCCACTGATTTATGAGGACCGGGAGATCCCGGTAGCTCTGGATCCACTGCGAGTACATGTGGCCGATCATGGTCTCGGACGTCGGACGGATGATCAGGGGCTCCTCGAGCTCGCCGGCCGGCGAGAGGTCGCCTCCCGAGTTCCGCTGGAGCTTGGAGTGCGTGACGACGGCGCACTCCATCGCGAATCCGTCGACGTGCTCCGCCTCCTTCGCCAGGAAGCTCTGCGGGATGAGGAGCGGGAAGTACGCGTTGACGTGGCCCGTCTCCTTGAAGCGGCGGTCCAGGTCTCGCTGGATGGCCTCCCACACGGCGAAGCCGTCCGGGCGGATGACCATGCACCCCCGCACGGGGCTGTAGTCCGCCAGCTCGGCGGCCTTCACCACGTCCAGGTACCACTGCGCATAATCGTCGGCGCGGGTCTTGATGTTCTTCGCCATGTCTCCTGCCCGGCTCGAGAGGCGGGGGAGAATAGCAAGCGGCCGCGGGGGAGTCTACGGCAGCGCTACGAGCCCTCGGTTTCCTGGAAATGGAAGTTCCGCTCGACTCCGTCGGTCGGTTTCCCGTCCACGAGAAGGAATGGGTAGATGAAGTAGTTCATCGGCTCGAGGTTCGGGTGCCCGGGGAGGGCGAGATCGCGCCCTCTCGTGAACTCGATCCGGTTCGGGTCCAGGCCGGCGAACAACATGTCCTTCTGGTCGGGGTGCTTGCTCGCTTCGGAGGCGTCCACCGGGATCCAGCCCTTGCCGTCGATCCAGAATTCCGCCCAGCAGTGATAGCCTCCGATGGTCGCTTCCGGTTCTTCCGCCGGCAGCGGGAAACCGATCGTGAAGCGGGCCGGGATTCCCATGGACCGGCACATGCCGATGAAGAGCGAGTGATAGTCCGTGCAGTTTCCCTTCTCGACGGTACATGCGTAGAGGGCGTCGCCCTTGCCCCAGCCGTCACCGGACTTGTCGTACGCGAGGTTCACCACGACGTCGTCGTACAGGGCGCGCGCGACCTTCCAGGGATCCTCGACGCCGCCCGCCGACTTCGCGGCGCGTTCCGCGATGATCCCGTCGATCGGAACGAGCGCGTTCCCCGCGAGGTAGACGTCGTTGCCGTCATTGTGCTCGTACTCCCCGGCGATCGCGTGGCGGGTCGCCTGGAAGTGGAACTGTACCGTCTTTCCCGAGAGATCCGCGCCGGTGCCGGAGACCTTGAGCATGCGATTGCCGTGCTTGGCCTCCGTCTCGATCACGTACTTCACCGGGGCGTGAATGTGGAGACCCTCGATTTCCTGATCCCGGCTCTCCAGCGGAAGCGGAAGCCAGAGCTCGACCTGTTTCTCGTCTTCCACGGAAGGGATCGTGGCAGAGTACTTGAAGTGGAACGTACGTGACTCCAGCGCGTCGGCGACGGACGAAGTGGCGAGCAGAAGAGCACAAATCAGGAAGATCGATGATCTCACAGAAGTCTCCTTTGGGCTGGCCCCGAGGCGGGGGCGGATCTCTCCCCGCAAAGGGTTCGATGGCGTGAAGCGGCGGATCGATTCATGGCCGTGACGGACTACGGCGCCTTCTTCGTCCAGACCCCGTCCGCTTCGTGCCAGGTGTAGCGTGCCTTTCCATCCTTCTTGTGGACCGTGACTTCGGTCGGGAAGAGCCCGTGGAACGGCGATCCCTTTCCGTCCTGCATGAACACGTCGAGGTCGTAGACGTGGCCGTTCGATGCCTTGAAGTCCGCGCACGCGAAGTAGACGCCGTCACCGAGGGCGGACAGCCGCTCGCGGTGCACCTTGTCGAGCTCGAGCTCGAGAGTCTCCTTCGCCTCGGAGTCCCGCACGAGGAGGTACCCCCCGTGAAGCTCCGAGTCCCAGGCGACCCAGGCTTCGATCGCGTCGCCGAGTTGCTCGATCGTGACCTCGGCGTGGCCTTCTGGATGCTCCGGGTGCTCCTTGTGTTCGGCTTCCTCGGGATGCTCGGG
>JALGZO010000403.1 GCA_025774865.1 bacterium
CGGCACCGAGAACGCGATTCGGGTCCGGTGGCTGAACGGGTTCGGCGCTGCCGGGAAGAGCTCGAGCTTCGCTCGGGGTCCCGGCGTGCGAGCGCCGACGGGATCACCCAGCGCGTCGTAGATCGTGAAGTCGTCGACGGCCGCCTCCACGAGCTGAACCTCGTCCGGGTCCTGGGCGGTGAAGCGGACCCGGACGCTCGAGAGCGACCCGAGGACTGCGCCCAGGTCGAAATCCATACCCCTCCAGAAGGCCTCCTTGATGAACGTGCTCTCGAGCGAAGCCCACGTGCCGCCGCCATCCGACGATGCCTCCACTTCGAACGGCTCGACCTCCTCGGCGCCGGGCGCGTACCAGCGGTAGTAGAAGACGTGGGGCTCGGTCATGTCCGAGAGGTCGTACACCGGGGACACGAGCCGGGTGGTCAACGAGTCGACATCGTCGCCGCTCGGCGACCCGATTGGCGCGTTCCCGGTGACCGCGCACTGGTCCTCGGGATCCAGGGTGTGGTCGTGCTCCGCCTGGATCGGACTCCCCGCGTAGGTGCCGAAGGGCTCGCCGAACTCCCAGGAGCCCGTGGCGTTGCCGGGGTCGCCGGCGGCCACCACGTCCTCCACCGTCCAGCCCACGGGATCCGAGAAGTCGACGAAGATCGGGGCCGGCGAGAGCTCCACGTCGCGTGCGGTGGCCGCGTTCGCGGTGACGCCGACAGGAATCTCGGGCGGGACCAGATAGCCGTACCGGTTCAGGAGCAGTCCGTAGTCCCCGGCCACGATGTCGGGGAACGAGTAGACTCCGGCCGAATCCGTGGTGGTCGAGAACGGGGATCCGACGAGAATGACATCGACGCCTTCGATCGGCAGCGACGTCATCCGGTCGGTGATCACGCCCGCGAGCGAACCCGAGGGCTTCTTCGTCAGCGTGACATCGGTGGTGGTCACGCCACCCGCCCCCACTGCGACCGTGATCGAGTCCGGTTCGAAGCCGTACGCCGAAAATCGAATCGAGTGTCCCGCGCCGGGGAATGCGGAAAACTTGTAGCCGGCTGCGTCGTCCACCTGCTGCACGATGCCGTGATTCACGTACTCGGCCGTGGCGGCCGGCAACGCGCCTCCCTCGGACGAGAACACCGTGCCGGAGAGCTCGGCGCCATCGGGGTCGTACTTCCAGAGGAACAGACCGTGGGGACGATCGTTGGAGGCGACGAGACCGCTCGGAAGGTGCGGGTAGACACCCCAGTTTCCCGGACCGACACCACCCGCGTCATGATCGGGGAACGTGTCCCAGAACCCGATCTCGTTGAGATTGAACGGGTTGCTCACATCCAGAATTCTCGTGCCCCGCGCGTACCAGCTGACGAAGCACTTGTCGCCCTCGACGTGCACGTTGTGGGCGGAAGCGGCCGGCGCCGGGTTGTGGGCGTCCGTAATGGTGATGGCGTTCGGGTTGCTCAGGTCGAGCGTCTTCACGTGCCCCCCGACGTTTTCCTCCGCGATCATGAGGTGGATACCGTCGCCGAACGGCCACGACGCGTGCACGGATCCCGACGGATCGATGAACGGCGTGCCGAAATTGACGGGGTTCGTCGAGTCAGAGATGTCGATGAGTCGCAGCCGCGCAGTGTTGATGAGGCAGGCGTGCATCAGGTTCCCCTCGATCGAGAGGTCATGCACGTATTGGTTCGTCCAGCGCGCGATCTCGACGAGATTGACGGGGTCCGAAGCGTCGAAGATCTGGATCCCGCCGTTCGCACCGTCCGAATAGCCGCCGGCGGTGAAGACAAGGCTGCGTGAGGGATCGCCGAAGATGTTGTGAGTCCGCCGGACGGTCGCGTCGTAGACGTTCACGAGCGTCGGGTTGGTGGGATCGGCGATGTCGATGATCTGGATCCCGCCGCCACCCTCGGTACCGACGTAGCACCAATCACCGATCACGAACATGTCGCGCCAACCGCTCGTCGGCCCGGGAATCATCTCCACGAGAACCGGATTGACGGGATCATCGACGTCCCACCACGCGGTCCCCGTCGTCAAACCCTGGATGATGTACTCGCGGCCGTCATTCCCGACGAAGCCCCAGACGTCGTTGTATCCCTCGAACTGGTCGCGA
>JALGZO010000404.1 GCA_025774865.1 bacterium
CGGACCCCTCGATCCGGATCGTGTTGAGCCGGATCGACCCGTGATCGGCGTTCGACACGTTCAACCCCAGATCCCACGTTCCGGTCAGGCCGAAGAAGCCCATGATGTCCGTGCGCGCGTACTCCGGTCTCCCATTCGCGAAGACCCGCCTGTACCCCATGAGCGTGTTCCATTTGGCCATCGTGCCGGGGTGTACGCCGAACATGTAGCCGGGGAGCGATCACCACCATCTGTTCGGCCAGGGAGCGTTTCCCACCGACGAGTTCCTCTTGGGATTCGAGGTCGAGGACACGCAGGAATACGAGATTCGAGCCCACATGACGCGCGCGTCGGACTACGGAATCGTCCAGCTCCACATCAACGGACTGGCGGTGGGCACACCGATCGACATGTACGGATCGAACGGTGTGGAACCCATGGAGGCAATCGAGATCGGGACCCTCGAATTGCCGTCCGGACCGAACACGCTGGCGCTGGAGATCCTCGGCAAGAATCCCGCCAATCCGTACGAGGACAGATACTATGTGGGGCTGAATGCCCTTTCCCTGATGCCGACGGCGTCCGCGATTCCGTGGCTGACCGTCGGCGTGGATCAGCTGTCCTGGACCCCGGTTCCGGGATCCATGGGCTACGACGTCATCCGGGGAGACCTCGAGATCCTGCTGCTGACAGGCGATTTCAGCCAGGCCGTGGACGACTGCCTCGCCGACGATCGCAACGACACCTCGCTACCCTATACGGACAACCCGCCACCCGGACAGGCGGACTTCTTCCTGGTGCGCGACGTGTGCACGGGGACGTTCGACGTGACGGCCGGCCAGCCGCAGTCCCGCGACGACCAGATCAACGCGTCTGCACTGTCCTGCCCGTAGTGTCGGACGCGGGTCAGGGGCAAGCCGCGTCAGCCCCTTGCCACTATCGTCGAGTGTTGCTGCGGTTAACGGATAGGGCTGCGCGAACACGGTTACGCCGTTGCAACGCGTTGGTGGCGCGGATATGGCACTTCGCAGCCGGTTGAACGTACACTTAGGGCGATGTCGCTACCTCACCGACTGATGAGCGCAGACGAGCTCCTCGCGCTACCCGACGACAATCGGAAACACGAGCTCGTGGCAGGCTTGAAGGTCTCGGAACCGCCGGCATCGTTTCGACACGGAGATATCGCAGCTGAGGTATTCACTCGCTTGAGCGAGTACGTGCGGCAGCGACATCTCGGGCGGGTCGTGTCCACCGAAACCGGGTTCTTGCTCGCCCGGAATCCTGACACCGTACGTGCACCGGATGTGGCCTTCGTATCCCGTTCGAAGATCGAGCGAGCGGGTGCGGTCCGCGGGTACTTTCCTGGCGCGCCGGACCTGGCGGTTGAGGTTCTCTCACCGAGCGAGTGGCCCGCGGACGTCCATGCGAAGATCGGTGACTACCTGGCGGCCGGTTCTCGACTCGTTTGGGTGATCGATCCGGCAAGCCGGCAAGTCAGAGTCCATCGCACGCTGCTCCAGCCCTCAATCCTGGACGAGATGGCGATGTTGGTGGGGGACGACGTGCTGCCGGGCTTCAGCGTTCGGGTGGCGCGTTTGTTTCCCGCTTGATCGCGGTCGGAAAACCGCTCGACCACGTCCCGGATCCCGCGGGGACGGCTCCGATCGTCGGACGCCGGCCAACAGGAGTGTCGTTCGTTTCACGTGGCGCTCTTCAGAAGAGCGCGCCCTAGCGCCCGCCGAGCGGCGGATACATCGCCGGCGGGCAGTCGATGTCGACCTGCTCGACGTCGGCCCAGGGCACGTACTCGGGGCGCTCACGGTCGTCGACGAAGATCAGCATGCCGGCATTCCCCTCGCCGAGGTCGCCGGTACGCTCGAGCTGCAGCTCCTCGCCGCTATGAAGAGTCACCCTGGCGCGCTGGGCTCCGCGCTCCTCGCGGCCGGGGGGCACGATCGAGGCGATCAGGCCGAAGGGGATGGTGTAGTCCACGCCCTGGGATGGGGCGTCGAGCGTCTCGGTGGTCTCGCTTTCGTCGAGGTCGTAGACCAGCCGGCCGGCGAAACGGCGGCCGGCGCGGGTGGTGACGCTGCCCGTGAGTGGGCTCCCCGGCGGGAAGTCGCC
>JALGZO010000405.1 GCA_025774865.1 bacterium
GGAGCTCGGAGACAAGCGCGTGATGGCCCAGGCCCTGATCCCGACGACCTGGTTCACGGACTACTGGCTCGACTATAGACCCCAGGCGATCGCCAACCTCCGCGAGGCCACCGCGATCGCTGCCGAGCTCGACGACGCGCACCTCGAGATCGAGGCCCGAGCCGCATCGATGCGGTCACTCACGCCGGAGGAGCAGGTCACGGAAGGCGAGGCCGTGCTCGAGGTGCTCGAGTCCCGCCGTGACCCCCTCCGTCTCAAGGAGCACTACTTCTGGCTCATGTGGCTGTACTGGATCCGCGCCGATCTGGAGCGGTGCGTCGAGATCTGTGACAGGGGCATCGAGCTCTCCGACCAGCTCGGGACGGAGCCGGTGCAGTACCCGACGATCAAGGCGTTCGCCCTCATGGACCTCGGCCGGTTCGACGAGGCATGGGCGTCGCTCCAGCAGGAGGTCGCAGACGAGGCCCATCGGTTCGGAGCCGCCGTGCAGCAGCTCGGGATCGCCGTCTATCTCGAGCGCGTGGGCGCCGTCGACGCCGCGTTCGAGCACGCAAAGGAGACCCTGAAGGAGGCGAGGTCGCTGAACCGAACGTGGATGCAGAGGTGGCTCGTCGATCTCCTCGAGGTCCTCGCCGCCCGGCGCGGAGAGGCGCCACCGGCCGACTTCCAGGGGGAGTACGCGCCCGGCTTCAGCGCCTCTCCGATCGCGGGCGCGGAGCGGAAGCTCCTCGAAGGGGACCAGGAGGCCGCCCTCGAGCTGGCCGCGGACATCGCACCGAAGATGGACGGCCTCGGCATGCACAACGCGAAGCTCCAGGCGCTCGTGCTCTCCGCGCTCGCACTCGAGAAGCTCGGGCGTCTCGACGACGCGGCGGAGAGCGCGGCGGAGACACTCGTCGAGCTCGACCGCCTCGGCTTCCGGAGCCTGGCCTGGCGCCTACATGCGCTTCGCGCACGAGCGCTCCGTGCGGCAGGGGACTCGGTCGGTGCCGGTCGTGAGCGGGAGAAGGCGTGGGAGATCGTCTCTTCAATCGCCGCGACGATCCACGACCCGAACCACAGGGCCGCATTCGAATCGGATCCCGTCGCGGCGGAGATACTCGTTGAGGAAAAGGAATGACGGAGCTACGGCCAGGAACACCTCAGCAGGCCGGGATCCTCCCGGAGCGCCTAGGAGTCATCCGCGAGCGGTGCGCGACGTGGGTCAAGGAGGGGATCACGCCCTCCCTCGTCGTCCTCGCCGCACGGCGGGGCGTGATCTTCCTGCACGAGGCCTTCGGTCAGCTCCGCTCCGATCCGGACTCCCCACCCGTCGCGACCGACAGTGTGTTCGCCCTGGCTTCCCTGACCAAGCCGCTCACGGCGACGCTCGTCATGCAGCTCGTCGAAGACGGACTCCTCGGATTGAACCGGCCCATCCGCGACTACATCCCCGAGATCTCTGGAGAGGGAACCGATGATCTCCTCGTACATCACCTCCTGACGCACACGTCCGGATACAGGGACGATCCGGTCCACCTGAAGGTCATGCAAGAGTGGGGAAAGAGGGACCTCCCCCCGTGCGAGCCGACAAACCACCCGATTCTCCACGAGGCCGCCTGGCTGGCACGCGACGTCCCGCTGACGACGAAGCCGGGCGAGATCATGTCCTACTGCAACCACAACTACGAGGTCCTGGGCGAGCTCGTCCGCCGTCTGAGCGGACGCGCGATCGAGGATCAGGCGCGGGAGCGCCTCTTCGACCCCCTCGGCATGATCGACACGTACTACGTGGTCCCGGAGTCCGTCGACGCACGGATCGTGAAGCGACCTTCGCACGCCTTCATGGCGCAGCCAATCGGTCCGTTCTTTCAGGGCCTCGACTCGCGACAGGTTCAGGAGACCCCGTTCACGGGCTCCGGCGGCTTCTCCAGGGCCATCGACATGGGCGTCTTCGGCCAGATGCTACTGAACGGGGGGACGTACGGGGGGATGCGCATCCTGACGCCCACGTCAGTCGGCGAGATGACACGAAACCAGATCCCGGGGCTCGATGCGGAGTACCCGGGAGGCAAGCTCCCCGAGGCCTCCTGGGGATTCGGCTTGAGCGTGCACGGAAACGG
>JALGZO010000406.1 GCA_025774865.1 bacterium
GAGGACGTAGCGCAGAATGTTCGTGGTTCCCGGGTGGTCGCTGAGCTCCGTCTGCACTACGAACCTGGCGTCCACGGGGTCCAGGTCTTCGGGAAACACCGCGAACCGCACTCTGAGGCGTTTCGCGAGCGAGTACTTGTTCTGCAGTTGTTCCGCGGTCTGGGAAAGGTACTCGGAGTCGAATTGCGGATTCCCCGGATCGCCCGCCGTGGTCAGCCGCAAGCTCTGGGTGCCCTCGTACGCAAGTGTGTCCGACACTTCCGTCTGGAGGAAGTCCTTCCACGGCGTATTCCTCGTCCAGTGTCGGAGGGCCTGCGGGTAGCCGTCCTCGTCGGGCTCTTCCCAGCGGTACTTCTCTTGGTTCCACACCGTCGCTTCGAAATCGTAGCGCTTCATGTGGCGCCAATTGCTCATGCGCCAATCGTGTTCGGTCCACCAAATCACGTCGACGCCGAGCGCCTCGGCCTTCTCCGAGTGGAACTCCATGCTCCCGAACTTCTCGCTCATGCTCGCGTGCATGTGGAGCGCGACCGAGTGAACCGCTTCGGGCGGGTATCCGTCGTTCGGGAGGGGTCCCGACAGGGCTGCCTCGCAGACGGCAAAGATCGCAAGCGCTGCGAGGGAGTACGACGTGAAGCGTAGGCGCATGCCGAGACTCCGGGCTCGCCACGAAACGAAGTGGTGGTGCCATTCTAGACGAAACCCGGCGCGAAGTCGCCGATGTCATCCTGGGCGCAGCCGCGCTGACGCACCGCCCGAGCCGCGGCCGGGGCGGCGCTGGCCGTCCCCGAAGACGTGGATCACTCGTCTCCCGGCATCCCCGGGCGTACTCTCCGCTCCCATCGCACGGTGTACGACGCGTTCTCGTCGAGTCCGTCCTCATCGAAATCGTAAGAGGTGTTCGTCGACGTGAGAGCCATGACGTCTCCCGCCAGAGCGCATGAGAACGCTTCAGGCTCCGGGTCCACGTCGTCCCGGGCGACGAGGTACTCCCCCACGGTCTGCAGGACACCGGCACTCGGATCCGTTGATCCGTCCTCCAGCGTGATCAGCAGCGCGTACCGGCCGTCCGACTGGACGGTCACGGTGGCCGTGACTCCCCGTTCGATCACGTCGACCTTTTCCGATGGATCGGCGTCGTTCGTGAACTCCCAGCGCGTCGCGTTCCAGGTGCCCACGATGTCGGCGATCGTGAATCCGCTCGCGCTCCGCTCGAGGACCATGGTGATCCTGGCGCCCTCCTCGATTCCGTTGCCGTCGAAATCGTAGGTCTGCGCGGTGTTCGCGACCGTCATCGTGTCACCCGAAAGAGAGCACGAGAGCGTCATCGACTCCTGCCCCGCGTCACCGTCGATGTAGAGGAAACCGTTCCCGATCGTGAAGCTTCCGGTGGCGGCCTCGGTCTCGCTCTCGAACGTCGCCACGAACGCGATGCGGCGGTTCGACTCGATCTTCAAGGTCGCGGCTCCGCCGAGCTCGATCAAGTCGACCTTCTCGGAGAGATCGGCTCGGTTCGCCGCCTCCAGGCCGGTCGCGTCCCACGTGCCGACGAGCTCGGAGAGCGTCAGTTCATTCGGGTCCGGACCGGCACCGCTGTTGTCGTCGCCGCAACCGGGCGCGATCATTGCGGCGCCCACCGCCGCCGTCACCATTCGGTCGAGCGGCATGACCACCTCCCGTGGCTCTTCGTCCGTTCGCTCGCAGTCACTTCGATGATCACGAGCGAGGTCTTCACCGAGGCTGGGAGTTGCTCCGGGGCGGATCGATGACGCCCGTCATCCCATTTCCTGATTCCGACCATGACCCCACTTGTCCGACCGAGGGCGATCACGACGGGACCCGTTCGCGTGCCACGAGTTAGGGCACGGTGGCCGTTTGGTGGCGTCACTGAAGCGGTTTCCGTCGGCGCCGACTAACCACGGACGAGCCGAGGGAGCCGCGCGGCGGGGCCAAAGCCCCATCCTGTCAGGGTTTCCGGGTCAAATCTCGCCGTCCAACCGTCGATAGAGGAGCGGTGATCCCGGCGCCCCTGCCGACGGTGGTGAACCCACGGTGCAGTCCTCCCTGCTCCGCCGGCAGGCCATGTGCGCCCTGGCGC
>JALGZO010000407.1 GCA_025774865.1 bacterium
GAGGACGCTGAGGATGTCCACCCCTCGGTGGACGCTCCGCGCGCTCGCGTGATACGCTCGGGGATTGATCGTCCGTCGCATTCCGAGTGTTTCCCCACTCCGCTGACCTACCCCGGATCCCCGGCAGATGGACCTGAAGCTGAAATACGAAGGAAAGAGGGTCCTCGTCACCGGGGCGGCCGGGTTTCTGGCCTCGCATGTGGTCGACGTTCTGGTCGAGATGGGAGCAGAAGTCCGGGCGCTCGATGACCTCAGCGACGGCCGCCTCGACAACCTGGCGGAGTCCTGCGACCGGATCGAGTTCGTCGAAAAATCCGTCGTGGAACGCGACGGCCTCGACGACATCGTCGCGGGTCGTGACTACGTCTTTCATCTCGCGGCCAACGCTCTCGTGCCCCGCTCGGTCGAGGACCCGGACCACGACTTCGACGTGAACGTGGTCGGAACCCGCAACGTGATGGAGTCCGTGCGGCGGACCGGGGCCGGCCGCCTGGTCTTTACCTCGTCGGCCGCGGTATACGGATCACCGGCTCACGCCGAAGTCGCCCTACGGTGGCTCGAAGCTCGCGGGTGAGTTTCTCCTCGCCGGGTACGCGCGCTGCTACGGCTTCGACCACCGACGCGTGCGCCTCTTCAACACGTTCGGGCCGCGCCAGCGCAAGTACGTGATGTTCGATCTGCTCGAGAAGCTCCGTCGCGATCCGACGAAGCTCGAGATCCTCGGTACCGGAGCCGAGGTCCGCGACTACAACTACGTGCAGGATTCCGT
This sequence comes from bacterium, assembly GCA_025774865.1. GTDB lineage: Bacteria > ARS69 > ARS69 > ARS69 > ARS69 > JALGZO01. The sequence continues at coordinate 770 of JALGZO010000407.1, forward strand.
GAAGGCGATTCTCCTCGTGGGCGCGCATCCGGAAGCACGGGGTCGGGTTTACAACGTCTCGGGCATGCGTCCCATCAGCATCAAGGAGCTCGCGGCGCTCATCGTCGAGCTGGTGGAGATCGATCCACCGGTGGTGAGCTACACGGGTGAGAGCTGGCCGGGTGACGTCGCGCGCATGATCGGCGACACGACTCGGCTGCAGCAGATCGGGTTCGTCGCCGACTGGAAGCTGGAGGACGGAATTCGCGAGCTCATCGCGTGGCACCGCGACGAATTCTCGCCCCCGTGGTAGGCCGTCGCTGATGCGTGTCGCAATGACCTGCAACTATCCGGTGGACCCGCAATTCATCCCGGGGGGCGTGACAGCGGTCGCGCATCACCTCGTGAAGGGGCTCGGCCGCCTCCCGGAGCTCGACCTCCACGTCGTCTGTTGTCAGGCCGACGTTCCCCGTGACTCGGTCGAGGAGCGCGACGGCGCGACGATTCACTTTCTGAGGAATCGTGATCGGTTCTCGCTGACGCTCGACTCGTTCGTCGAACGGCGAAAGATCGCGAAGACGATGAAGAGGATCGCTCCCGAGCTCGTGCACGCACAAGGCCTCGGACTCGCGACGGCGGCGGCGATCGACTCCGGGCTCCCATTCCTCGTGAGCCTGCACGGGGTCATCTGGAAGGAGGGGTACATTCGACTCCCGACGCTGGCGCGGCGACTGCGTGGGCGGGTCCGCGCGCGGCGGGCGTATCGGCAGATCCGGCAGACGAAGAACGTCGTCATCACGTCGGGATACGCGGCGGCGGTACTGCCCAAGGAGCGCGACTACCGCACCTTCGTCCTGAACAATCCGGTGAGCGAGCGGGTCTTCGAAATCCGCAACGACCCGACGGCGCCGCACGTGCTGCTGGTGGGCGGAACGCGGCAGCGCAAGGATCCGATGACGGCGATTCGCACGATGGAGCGGGTGCTCGCGGAGATTCCGGACGCGACGATGCACCTGCTCGGACCGCCGTCCGGGACCAGCCTCGACCAGCAGGTGGCGGACTACGTTGTCGTCAAGGGGCTCGGCGATCGCATCCAGCTTCTCGGTCTCGTGCCGGAGGAGGTGCTCTTCGAAGAGTACGCGGCAGCGTCGGTGATGCTGCTCACGTCGGTCGAGGAGACGGCGCCGGTCGCGATCGGCGAGGCCTACGCGGTGGGGATCCCGGTGGTCGGCACCGACGCCGGCGGCATTCCGCACATGATCCGCGAGGGCGAGACAGGGTTCGTGAAGCCGATCGGAGACGACGGGGGATTGGCTGCCGCCGTCCTCGAGCTGCTCGACTCGCGGGAGCGGCGGGATCGCTTCGCCCGGCGCGCGCGGGAGATCGGGGAGTCGGACTTCGCGCTCGAAGGGATTGCGCGGAGGACCCTCGAAATCTACCGGGAGCTTCTCGAGAGCTGAGGATGCCGGCTAGGGGCTCGGCGGCGGGGACGCTCCAGTCGGCCCCGGCCTCGTTCCGAGCGGCAGGGCCTCCGCAGCGGCAGTGAGCGGCCCAGGAAACCCGGCGGCGACCCCAGCCGGTTTCGGCCCGCTTCGCGGCAGAGCATCCCGCGCGACGAGCCACTCCTCTGATTTTTGCTCGAGGGTCTGCCACCGATCGCTCGCGACCGAGTCCATTCCGAGTTCGTCCGCGAGCTCGGCGGCGCGCACCTGATAGTGCGGCGTGATCGGGTCCAGGCGCGCGGCTACCTCGCAGAATCCCCACGGAATCAAACGCAATCCTTCGGCCTGCAGCGCGCTTGCCTGCTTGTCCAGGCTGCGGGCGAAGGTGTGAGACCGGAA
>JALGZO010000408.1 GCA_025774865.1 bacterium
TAGAGCTGGACGCGCCCCGTCCGATCCTGGATGTGAAGAAACGTGGCGCGACCCATCTTGCGCTTGGCGACGATTCGCCCCGCGAGCGCCACTTCGACCCCCGCGCTCTCCTCTTCGAACGCGTCGATCGCGCCGGCCGCCGTGTGGGTGACGGGGTACGAGCTCGGATAGACCGCGATCCCCGCTTCCTCGAGCTTGCGCCGCTTCTCGAGACGGGACCGGATCTGGTCGTTCTCGTCCTCGTGCGTCTTCTGCTGATCCAACGCCGGCGATCCTCCGTCGGTCACTGCGCGACCTTCCCCTCGACGCCCTGGAGCAAGGCAGCCTCGATGAATTGATCGAGGTCACCGTCCATCACGGCCTGCACGTTTCCGTTCTCCAGCTTCAGGCGGTGGTCCTTCACCATCGTGTAAGGCTGGAGGATATAGGACCGGATCTGGTTGCCCCACGCGTTCTCGCCCTTCTGGCTCTCGATCTCCTGGCGCCGCTTGCGCTCTTCTTCCCGGGCCAGCGTATACAGGCGAGACTTCAGGATCTTGAGAGCCGTCTCGCGATTTCGGTGCTGCGAGCGTTCCGACTGGCACGTCACGACGATGCCCGTGGGCTCGTGCGTGATGCGCACCGCGGAATCCGTCTTGTTCACGTGCTGGCCGCCCGCTCCCGAGGCTCGGAACGTGTCCCACCGCAGATCGGAGTCGACGATCTCGATTTCCGTCTGCTCGTCGGCCTCGGCCCAGACGTCGACCGACGCGAACGAGGTGTGACGACGCTTCTGCGCGTCGAACGGGGAGATTCGCACCAGCCGGTGCACTCCGCGCTCCACCTTCAGGTACCCGTACGCCCAGTCGCCTCGAATGATCACCGATGCGCTCTTGATCCCGGCCTCCTCCGCGGGCTGCTGGTCGACGACCTCGGTTTCGAAGCCGCGCCGGTCGGCCCAACGCAGGTACATGCGGAGCAGCATCTCCGCCCAGTCCTGGCTGTCGATTCCTCCGGCGCCCGGGTGGATCGTGAGGATCGCGGCGCGCGCATCGGCCTCGTCCCGGAACAGGCTCCTGATCTCGAGCGCTCCCAGCATTTCCTCGAGCTCCTGAAGCCCCTGCCGGACCTCGGACTCGGCCTCCGCGTCGCCCTCCTCGTGGGCCAGCTCGGCCAGAACCTGGAGGTCCTCCTGGCGGCGGCGGACGTCCCCGTAGGACTCCACCCACCCCTTCTCCAGCTTCAGCTCGCGAAGGACGCTCTGCGCCGCCTCCGCCCGATCCCAGAAGCCGGTCTGGGTCGTCTTCTTCTCCAGCTCGTCGATGCGTTTCTCTCGGCCGGCGACGTCAAAGATACCCTCCGAGGTCGCCAATCCTCTTCTGCAGGGCGTCGAGCAGCTTCCGAAACTCCTCGTTCATTTCTCTTTCTCCTTCTGGTCGCGGGAATCCCGCCGTCAGAATCGGCCCAGTGTACTCGGATCAGCTCGCGTCGTCCCGTCCCAGTTTGGTCAGGATGCCGTCCAGCTCGCGGTCCAGGTCGTCGAGAGTCCCGTCGTTGGACACGACGAAGTCCGCCCGCGCCCGCCTCTCTTCTTCCGACGCCTGAGCGGCCATTCGCCGCCGGGCCTCCTCCTGGGCGACGCCGCGGGCCTGCAGACGGGCGAGGCGCACGTCTTCACGGGCCGTCACCACGAGCAGCGCGTCCAGAGGGTACTCGTACTCCGACTCCACCAAGAGCGCCGCGTCCACGATCGCGATTCCGCCGAAGCCCTCCTGGCGCCACGCGGCGAGGCGACTCTCCACCTCCTGCCGCACCGCGGGGTGCACGATCTGCTCGAGGTCGAGCCGCGCGGCCGGATCCCGGAAGACGGCCGCAGCGAGCGCGGCGCGATCCACGGAACCGTCGGGGGATCGCACGCCGGCTCCGAAACGCCGCTCGATGAGGGCCGGCAGGTCGCCCCCTTCGTAGAGCGCGGCCACGATCTGGTCGGCGTCGAGTACGCGCGCGCCCCGGGTGGCGAGTCGGGCCGCGACCGTCGATTTGCCGGCACCGATTCCGCCGGTCACGCCGAGGACGTACATCCCTGTGCTCCGTCTCGAAAGTCTTGCTTCCTTCTGACTGGGGACCCCCTCGCCCGCCGTTGCTGCTCGGCTCGCGAAGAGGATCATAGCTCGCAGCGCAGGCTCGCTTCTATGTCCCGCGAGCCGAGCAGCAACGGCGAGCGAGGGTGCCTCCCGGCCTCGCGAAGCTCGGACTCACCCACTTGTCACGACCTTCAAGACGGCACACTTCACGGCACACCTCAGTGCGCTTCGCTCCAGTTGGGCCCGTACCCGGTGTCGACCCTGAGGGGAACCGAAAGCTCCATCGCGTGGGCCATCCGATCGATGACCAACTCCGTGAGGGCTGGCCTCTCGTCCTCGGGGCACTCGAGGACGACCTCGTCGTGAACGGTGAGAAGCATGTGTCCGCGGAGCCCGCTCCCGTCGAGCGCATCCCG
>JALGZO010000409.1 GCA_025774865.1 bacterium
CCACGCAGCGATCCAGATCGTCGTAAGCGTCGTGGGCGGCGCGATCTCGATCGGTCTAGCAGTCGTCGGCTGGGGGGTCTGGAGCCTCGTGTTCGGCCAGCTGATCGCTCGGATCGTCCAGATGGTGATGCTGTTTCGCGCGGCTCGCTGGCGGCCCAGCTTCCGCTTCGACCGGGAAATCGCGCGACAGCTCGTTGGGTATGGAAAGTACATCTGGGCCTTTTCGCTGGTCTCCGCGGTCAGCCGCTCGCTCGACCAGCTCCTGATCGGACGTCTTCTGGGTGCCACGAGCCTCGGTGTGTATTCGATGGGCGTGAACCTCTGCAAGCTCCCGGCGAATCGGATCAACTCCGTCGTGCTCCGCATCACCTTTCCAGTGCTCTCGAGGATGCAGAAGGACCTGGCGTTGCTCACCAGCACCTTCTTGAGAACCCTGCGGCACGTATCGATCGTGGTCTTCCCAATGGGCGTGGGTCTGTTCGCCGTGGCCGACAGCTTCGTCCTGTCTGTTTACGGCCCCAAATGGGAAGCGATGATTCCCGTGCTCCAAATTCTTCCGTTCTATGCCGTGAGCCTCTCCGTGTCGGCAACCACGGGGCCAGTATTCCAGGCGATCGCGAAACCTCAGATACTCCTCTACACCAGCATTCTTCATCAGGTGATCCTCCTCGCCATGCTCTTTGGCTTGGCGGACTACGGGCTAAAGGGCATCTGCGTCGCCGTTCTGGTGCCTTCCTTCGTCTCGTCCGCAATCGCGTTCACCCTGGTTCGCAGGTACCTGAAGATTCGCGTGGGCGACCTGCTCGATCCGCTGGTCCGTGCTGGTGCGTCTTCGGTGGTCATGCTGCTGGCTGTGAAGGCTGCGCAGCACCAGCTGGAGGCTGTGAGTGCAGGCGAGGTTGTCGAGCTTCTCAGCTCGGTGGCCGTTGGAAGCGTCAGCTACGTCGCGGCGGCGGCGCTCCTCAACCGGGCAGATCTGAGAGAATTCATCGCAAGTGTGCGTCAGGTGGCGACGGCGCGGGGAAGCGTCTTCTGAGGTCCCAGCGGACTCATGGTCGATTCGGCAGAGTCACTGTCCTGGTACTACCTCTGGTTGGATCTGCTCGTAGTAGCTGATGACCTTGTAGCCGCTTGCCTCACTGATCACGTCGGGCCATCCGTCGCGATTTACATCGAAGATCTGAAGGATGTGACTTGGATAGCTCCCGGGTGACACGACATGACGCTTCCAGCGGATCCCACCTTCCTGCCTCTCCAATACGTAGATGCGATGAACCTCCTGATCCCAGCGATCGAAGTCCAGATCGCAAGTCACCAGGTCGAGATCGCCATCCCGGTCGAGGTCAGCATCCTGTAGGCACTCGGGGTGCACGATCTCCCGGTCGATCTCGTGCATCCTCCACGGTCCAATCAATCCATCGGGAGCTTCGAACCAGTAGATCCCCTTCCCGTGATGACCAGCCGAAAGGACGAGGTCGAGTTGCCCATCCGAGTCGACATCCCGGACCAGCGTGTTGGAGATTCCCCGGATCCCGGTGACCTCGTGCCACTCCCAGGTATCCGACGGATCGCCACTGGACTCGTACCATCCGTTGCTGAAGGCGACGTCGGCGTCGCCGTCCGCGTCCAGGTCGCCGACATCGATCCCCGCATAGTGGATATCGCCTTCGTCTCGTCCGGGCTCGATCACCGAGCGTGCCCAAGGTTGCGTGGCGTCGCCTTCCGGACGAAACCACTCCAGCCGAACCCGCGGCTTTCGATGCAGCCCGTAGAGGAATTCCTCGCGGCGGCCGTCGCCGTCGAGATCGGAGAGCACGACATCGTGGGCGAAGAAATCGGATCCCTCGGCGAGGACGTGAAACGCCCATTGCCCGTCCGTTAGCGCGCCCCCGGGATTCTCCCACCAGCCGAGGCTCATCTTGTACTGCGCCGAGATGACGTCCAGGTCCCCATCCCCGTCCGCGTCGTACAAGACGGCACCGTTTGCTCCGATGAGCCCCGTCCCATCCAGGCTCCCGTGACGGAGCCAGCGCCTTTCGTCTCCGGAATTCTCATATACGTACAGCGCGTAGCCACCGCCGGCGACGAGGTCG
>JALGZO010000410.1 GCA_025774865.1 bacterium
TGGGCGCGCTGCAACCCGGGGACGATCGGCGTGGCGGCCATCACCGCCGGCCCGGGAGTGACGGACGGCGTTACGGGCATCGCAAACGCCTGGCGCGCCAACTCGCCCATCCTCGTCTTCGGTGGTCAAGGTCCGTTCGAGAACCTGCGCCGCGGCTCACTCCAGGAGATGGATCACATCGGTGTCGTTCGGCCCATCACCAAGTACGCCGACACCGTCTATCAGACCCATCGCATTCCCGAATACATCGAGCTGGCCATTCGCCACGCGGTGTCTGGGATTCCCGGTCCGGCTTACCTGGAGATCCCGATGGACGTCTTCATGGCGCAGGTGGAGGACGACCGGGCCCGGATTCCGCGCATCCGCACGGATGCCCCACGGCTCTCTCCCGATCGCGAGGAGGCACGCCGTGCCATCGAGTTGCTCGGACAGGCACGGAAGCCGATGCTCATGGCCGGTACCAGCGTCAAGTGGTCCCGGGCCAGCGAGCAGATGAACCGCTTCATCCGGGAGACCCACATCCCTTCCTACACCAACGGGATGGGGCGCGGAACGATTCCGCCGGACTCCCCCGAGTTCGGCAATCGCTCGCGCCGGGAGGCGCTCAAGCAGACCGACTGCATCATCCTGGCGGGGACGCTTCTCGACTTCCGAATGCGCTTCGGCCAGACGATTCCCCCTGACGCCAAGATCATTCAGCTCGAAATGGATGCGACGCTCATCGGCCAGAACCGCCAGTCCGACGCGGGATTGGTCGGAAACCTCGCCAATGGCTTCGAAATGCTGCTGGAGGAGATGAAGAACCAGGGGGTTCAGCTCGACTTCTCCGGCTTCCGCGACTCGTTGCGCGAGATCGAGATCGAAGCCGAGAAGAAGGTCGAGGCGATGCTCAACAGCGACGCGGTCCCGATTGATCCCCAGCGCATGTGCCGCGAGGTGCGTGACTGGCTCGAGACACTCGAAGATCCGATCGTCATCGGTGACGGTGGGGACATCGTGGCGACGGCGGCGAAGATCCTGCCGGTCAAGCGCGAGGGAGCCTGGATGGATCCGGGACCCCTCGGCACACTCGGTGTGGGCATGCCCTTCGCGCTCGCGGCTCAACTCGCAGAGCCGGACCGGCGCGTGGTGATCATCTACGGGGACGGCTCCTTTGGCCTCAACGGCTTCGAGTTCGACACCGCGGTTCGCTTCCGTCTGCCGATCATCGGCGTGTTGGGCAACGACGGTGCCTGGGGGCAGATGATGCGTCCCCAGGGCGCCCTCTACGGCTGGGACCGGCTCTCGGCCACGCTGCTCGACTACACTCGCTACGACAAGATCGTCGAGGCCATGGGGGGTCACGGCGAGCTCGTGGAACGCCCGGAGGAGCTTCGCCCTGCGCTCGATCGCGCTGCCGCGTCCGGCAAGCCGGCGCTGGTGAACGTAGTGATCCGTCAGGATCGTGAGTTCAAGGGCGGAACCTACGTCTAGTCTGGACGAAGCCACGTCTTCTCTCGAGCGCAGGGAGTGCGAGCCCGGTGCCCTCGGGCTCGATGCCGAGGTCATCGCGAGCTTTGCCGCGCGCGTGGGTCCGCTCGCGGTGGTGGACCTGGAGACCACCGGGCTGGCGTCGGACGTCGATGCGGAGATCCTCGAGTTCGGGGCGCTGCTGGTGGATCCGCGCGCTCCGCGGGTCGTCACCCTGAGCACATTGCTCCGCCCCCGGGGACCGGTGCCCCGGGCGGTGAAGAGACTCACCGGGCTGGACGACGACGTCGTCCGCGACGCGCCGCTCCTCGCCGAGCTGGCGTCGACCTTCCGTTCGGCACTCGAAGGGCGCGTCATCGTCGCCCACAATGTGGAGTTCGAGCGCGCCTTCCTCTCCAAGTTCGTGGCTCCGGAGCTCGCCAAGGCCAGCTTCCTGGACACGCTGGATCTGCTCGCGCTGACCCATCCGGACGCGCCGGATCTTCGCCTCGAGTCGTTCACCCGGATCCTCCTCGGGGCCGAGGAACGCCACCGAGCGCTGGACGACGCGCTCGACACCGCCCGCATCATTTCCCGCGTCGGTACCGGCTCGGCGCGGGGCGAGATCCGCTACGAGACGGCTC
>JALGZO010000411.1 GCA_025774865.1 bacterium
CGAGCCTCTGGCCAGCACGCATCTCCACGACCGCGGCCGCTTCGGAAGGCCGCCTCTCCCTGTCGGCCCGAGTGGATCACGACGCAGGCTGGAACGTCGGCGTCGACGATCTGAACCTGACACTCGCGTCGGGCGACCTGCACAGCGAGCATCCCTTCGAGATCGTGCTTCTTCCGGACAACGGCGGATTCCATGTCGACGATCTGCGCCTGTCCGGTACGCTCGGAAACGTGCGGGCGGCCGGCTTCGCCGGGCCCGACCGCGCCGACTTCGCGGCACAGCTGGACGTAAGCCTGCCCGATCTCTCCCCTGTGCTGCGCGTGCCGCCGGATCTCTGTCCCAAGAACGTGAACCTCGAAGTCCGCGCCGACGGCGCTCACAACGTCTTCGTCGATGGTCGGATGGAAGGGTTCGTGCTCGCGGATGGCCGGGAGCCGGCGCTGAGCCTCGAGCTCACGGGTGGTCCCGAGCTCGTCGGCGCGCAGATCTCGCTGGCCGACGATCAGGGCGCGTTCCTCGAGGCCACGGCCGAGCTGCCCGCCACCGTCACGGCGTTCCCTCCGGACGCGCGGTTCTACGATGGTCACCTCGATCTCGAAGTGTGGCTCCGCGCGTTCCCGGTTCCGGTTCGCGTCCTGGACGATCAACCGGGCGTCTCGACGGAGCGTACGGTCCTCATGGATGGGTCACTCCGACTGCGAGGCTCCGATCGATTGCACGGATCGACCCAGATCGTGATGACATTCCCGGAGTGGCCGAAGCTGGCCGCGCACCGGCTGGTCCTCGAAGCCACCACCGGCTCCGACTCCACCGACGCTTCGGGCGACCTCACGGGATCGGTGACGTTCGCGCGGGCCAGGGACGCGATCCTCGAGGCCGACGTCCGCTACCCGGCGATACTGACCCGGGCTCCCCCGTTCTTCACGACCCGCGCGGACGAGGACCTCTCGGTTCGGCTGAACACGGAGACGATCGCCCTCGACGAGCTCGATCTCTTTCTCCCCGTTGGCATCCATCTGGGGGGGACCGGGCAGATCGAGTTCTCGGCGACGGGACCGGTGGACGATCCGAATCTCAGTGGGCGTTTCCACACCACGGGCGCCGAGATCTCCTACGCAGGAATCGCCCAGGTGTTCGCCTCGGGAGACATCCGGCTCGAGGGTACGAAGTCGCGCCCGTCCCCGATCGGGAAGATCCGGATCCCGAGAGGAACGATTCTGCTCCCGGACCTGCCCGAGGAGCTGCATCCGACGGAGGGGGACGCCCTGCTGCTCGCCGCGCGACCCGCCGACCCGGACGAAGGTGAAGCGGCCGCCGACACCTCGGCTGCGGAAACGCCGTCATGGGTCACGGGCTCCAATATCGACATCGACGTCGAGATACCCGCCGCCTTCTGGATTCGCGGCCACGGCCTGAACGTGGAGCTCGCCGGCAACCTGCACATCCGGCCCGCGGAGACTCAGCTGACGCTGGTCGGAGAGCTCCGTGCGATTCGCGGAGACCTGCAGCTCCTCGGACGAACCCTCAAGCTCGACCGGGGAACCGTCTCGTTCGCCGGCGGGGACGAGATCAACCCGACCATGGACGTAGCCCTGTCCACGGACGTGGAAGGTACGAAGATCCATATCATCCTCGGCGGTACAGTCCAGGACCCGCAACTCACGCTGAGCTCCGAGCCCCAGATGCGGGAGTCGGACATCATGTCGGTGTTGCTCTTCGGCAAGCCGTACAACGACCTCGACGACGGTCAGGCCGACCAGGTTCAGAACCGAACGACGGAGCTCGTCGCGTCAGTGGGGGCAGCGAAGCTACAGGAGCAGCTCTCCGGCGACTTGGGCGTGGACGTCGTATCGGTGCAGAGCTCCGCCATGGACAGCAAGAGCAGCACGGTTGCGTTCGGGAAGTACCTGACGGATCGCGTGCTACTCAGCTATGCGCGGCCTCTGGACGATCGATCCACTCCCTACGTCAGTGTGGAGTACCTGTTGAAGGGGCGATTCAAGCTCGACTCCGTGTTCGGGTCCGACAACAACAACGCGTTCGGGCTCGGCTGGTCGAGAGACTACTAGCGTTCTCGACCATGGGTGTCGGCTCCCAAACAGCCGTAGGGGGCATCTACGGCCTCGAGATCTGGCCTTTCTCCCCCGGACGATCTTTGGCAGGATGGCGGCGGCGTTGCTCGGCCCGGAAGAGGCCGCTTCACTTCCACCCAGGAGATCCCCGTGACTACCCTTCGAGCCTTGCTCCTTCCGATCATCGTGGCCGCCGTCCTCGCCGCGGGCGCGACGCCCGCCGGCGCCCTCGGCGGGTTCGCCCACTGGCAGAACTCGGAGGACATGGACTCCGGGTTCGGCCTGGGACTCCAGCACCAGTTCAAGATCGTTCCGATCTTCTCGGCCGAGGCCCGCGCGGCCTGGGTTGGTTTCAGCAGCACTGACAAGGGACCGGATATGAACATGTACCCGCTCGAGGCCATCGGACGGGTGAAGCTCGGACTGCTCTACGGCGGCGGCGGCATCGGTTACTACCTGTTTTCGGGCGACGATTTCCAGCCGAAGAACTCGGTCGGCGGCACCATCCTGGCCGGCGCGGAATTCACGATGCTCGGGCTGGGCGCATTTGCGGAGGCTCGCTACCTGTTTCTCGAGGCGGACGAAGAGGACCAGGTCGGGGGTAAGCGCAAGATGAATGGCTTCGGGGCCAGTCTCGGGGTGATCATCCCGATCGGCTGAGCCGCGTCACTTCGAAAGGAGAAGGCTCGAATGTTGAAAGAGTTCAAGGAGTTCGCCCTCAAGGGCAACATGCTGGACATGGCGGTCGGGATCGTGATCGGGGCGGCGTTCGGAACCATCGTGAAGTCGCTGGTGGCTGACGTCATCATGCCGCCGATCGGGCTGGCACTCGGCGGGGTCGATTTTTCCAACATGTTCATGGTGCTGAAGCAAGGCGCCGAGGCGGCCGCCCC
>JALGZO010000412.1 GCA_025774865.1 bacterium
CGGTCAGCGACCCGGCCCCCTGCTCGAAGGCGCAATCGACCGCCGTCACGGAGGTCCGCTCGAGATAGCCGAGCCCGCCCTGGGAAAGTGACGCGCAGCGAATGATGTTCGTGCGCTCCAGGCGGAGATCGCCCACGTCGGCAGTGTACAGGGCGCCGCCGAACGCCGGGGTGATGATTCCGAAGAGGATCGGGAAGTTGACGCAATCCTCGATCCAGCAGTCCCGCAGGATCGCTCGCTTCATCGACTCCAGCCCGATCGCGGCTCCGTGGAACGCGGTCTGGATCCCGCGAATGTCGACGCCCTCCATCAGCAACGTCCCACCCACCATCCGCACGGCCCCCCCCGGCTTGCCTCCGAACGGCGGCAAGTCCGTCCCGTTCTCCTGCTCACGGAAGACGCAGTCGCGGATGACCATATCCGCCCCCTCCTGCGCGAGCACGCCGAAGCGACCCCCGCAGATCTTGAACCCCTCGATGACCAGTTGTTGCGTGCCTTGGACACGAATGATCGGACGCTCGAACTCACCGTTCGCGTCCCGGAGGACCGATACGTAGATCTCGGGATCCCGCATCAGAAAGTCCGCGCGCCAGCCGCCCTGGACCGTCAGATCCTTGTCGATGGTGAGATTGACGAAGTAGGTGGCCCCACCGTTTCCCACGACCTGGATCGTGTCACCGGGGGAGGCCGCGTCGATCGCTACCGCGAGGGTGAAGGTCTCGGGGCTGGGGACCCGCCAGACGTCGGAGTGGACCTCGGTCGGGGTTCCGACGAGACCAAGCGCCAGAACCGGAAGGATCAGCCGGAGTCCCCCGCACGGGTAGCAGCTCACGTGATCGAAGCTCTCCCAGGGGGGCGGATCGGTTTCGGCGCGCACAAACGGGGATCGGAACGAGGATACCAGATCAAAAGCGAATCTTCAAACCGAGCATCCAGACCGGCCCCGACCAGTCGTAGCTTCCGGGCACCGGGCGCCCGTCGTCGTACGTGACCTCGTCGGGGCTGTAGCCGAACGCCCCGACCCGGATCACGTCCGTCGTGACCTCGCCGAACAGGTGTCGGTATTCGACGAACGGAAAGAAACGCTGGTTGATCTGGATGTCGAGACCGGCCACGGCCTGGACTCCCACGTCGTTTTCGTTCCAGCGCCCCACCTGGAACCTGCCGGCCGTATCGGGAGGAATCCCGAGAATGATCAGGCCGAACTCGTTGGTCAACGACACGAACACGGGGCCGCCCCCGGCGTAAGGACGCACGCCTTTCCAGCTGGCCGTCGTCGCCTGCAGCGTCGCGGCCACGGTGAGACCGTCGAAACCGGGGATGTTGGCGAGGTCGTAGGGGCGTGGGTCCCCGCCACGCTGGTAGTAGCTGACATCCGCTTCGACCCGCATCCAGTTTCCCCACCGAAGCCGTACCTTGGCTCCGAAGGGATACGCGGCGGAGGCATGAACGTGGAATTGCTCACCGGCCGGCTCGTGCCAGCCACCGTAGACGGCGTAATCGCCCCATCGATATTTGTTCTCGAGGAGCTCGTCCTGGAGGCCCCCCGCCCCGGCGGGTGCGGCGGGGGCGAGCGCGATGATCAAGACCGCGAGGGCGGCCCAACGCGGGCCGGAGCGGAACGTCGGGAAGTTCACGGGCGGGGCGCGCCCCCAGCAGGGGAAGTTCTTGCCAAGGCGGAGGTTCCGCAGACTCGTCCTCATGCCACTATGCGTCCAGCCAGTTCGATTCACAAACGAAAAAGGGGCCCCGCCGGTCAGGCGGGACCCCATTCCGTGAGCCCAGCGGGCTCGAGCAAGGGAAAAGCGGACTAGTGACTGACCGCCGGCTCCGCCAGCTGGAACTCGATGCGACGGTTCAGCGCGCGGCCTTCCGACGTGTCGTTGCTCGCGATGGGAGCCTCAGGCCCCAGTCCCTTCGCCTTCAGCCGCTTCGGATCGATCCCGTGATTCACCACGAGGTACTTCATCACGGCGTCCGCCCGACGCTGGGAGAGCGTGAGGTTCGTCGAGAGCGTTCCACGGCTGTCCGTGTGCCCCGCGATCACGACGCTCAGATCCGCGTTGTGGAACAGGAACTGCGCCGCTTCCTC
>JALGZO010000413.1 GCA_025774865.1 bacterium
GCGGCCGGAACGACGAGAAAGAGCGGATTCTCGCCGATGCCCACCGCGAGCGACGCGAGAATCGGCAAGAACGCGGCGGTGGACGCCGTATTGCTCGTGAGCTCCGTGAGAAAGATCAGAGCGATCGTCGTCGCCGCGACGAGGACCAGCAGTGGGAACGCGTCGAGACCCCGCAGGGCGCCCCCCAGACCGTCGGCGAGACCGGTCGATCGGAACGCGGCCGCGAGGCTGAGGCCGCCTCCGAAGAGCACGAGAACCTCCCAGGGCAGCCCCTTCGCCGACTTCCAGTCGAGACACGCGCCCTCCCGGCGACTCACTGGAATCACGAAGAGGAGGAGGCCGCCGGCGATGGCGATCCCCGCGTCCGAGAGCCCGGGCCACACGCGCGAAAGGAGTGGGCGGAAGATCCAGGCGAGCGCCGTCATCCCGAACACCGCGGCCGTCAGAACCTCGCCGCGGCGGATCCGGCCCAGCTGGGCCGTTTTCTCGCGAATCAAATCGGCCCCGCCCGGGAGCTCGCCCGCAGGCACGTGAAATGTCCATCGGGTGAGCACGAGCCAGGCGATGGGTAGCATCACGACCGCGAGCGGAAGTCCCACCATCATCCACTGCGCGAAGCCGATCGCCGTGCCGAATGTCTCTTCCATGAAGCCGGCGAGGAACGCGTTCGGCGGCGTCCCGACCAGCGTCGCGACGCCGCCGATGCTCGCCGCGTAGGCGAGGCCGAGCATGAGCGCCACGGCGAAGGAGCTGGACCGCGTCAGCTCGATCACCGAAATGCCGATCGGCAGCATCATCACGGTGGTCGCCGTGTTGCTCACCCACATGCTGAGCACGGCGGTCGCCATCATGAATCCGGCGATCATGCGCCGGGGACTCGTGCCCATGACGCGCAAGATGCCGAGGGCGATGCGGCGGTGCAGTCCCCACCGTTGCATCGCCTGCGCGATCAGAAACCCCCCGAGAAAGAGGTAGATGATCGGGTTCGCGTACGGTGCCGTCGTCTCCCCGACGGTGGCGACGCCCAGCGCCGGGAAGAGAGCGATCGGCACGAGCGCCGTGGCGGGGATCGGGATCGCTTCCGTGATCCACCACACGGCCATGAGAAGCCCGACGCCGGCGGTGTGCCACGCCGCGAGCTCGAGTCCGGCGGGCGGCTCCGTGGCCAGGAACCCGGCCAGGATTACCGGGCCGGTCCCGAGTCCGATGATCGATCTGCGAGTCACTCGGTCGTTCCACGCATGGCGATTCCCCCTTACCATCGACTCGCTCTCGGCAAAAGGAGAATCCCACGTGCGACAGCGTCTGATCTACGGGATCGACGACGTCCCACCGTTGCGGGAAGCGCTCTTCCTGGGGTTCCAGCACTACCTCACGATGTTCGGCTCGACGGTGGCCATCCCGCTGATCCTCTCCGAGCCGCTGGGGATGGCCGACGATCCGGTCGCCGTGGGCTGGCTCATCGGGACGATGTTCTTCGTCTCGGGAATCACGACTCTCCTGCAAACCACCTGGGGGAACCGGCTTCCGCTCGTCCAGGGGGGCACGTTCTCGTTTCTCACGCCGGCCATCACGATCTGCGGGATGGCGGTACTGGCCGAGGCCGGCTGGGAAGTGCGACTCCGGCACATCCAGGGCGCGGTGATCGTCGGATCCTTCTTCGAGATGATGATCGGGTTTTCCGGGCTCGTGGGGCGGCTACTTCGATTCGTGAGTCCGCTGACGATCGCTCCGACCATCGCTCTGATCGGCCTGTCGCTTTTCAAGTTCGGCGCGCCCGTCGCGGGCACGCACTGGGGCATCGGCGGGCTGACGATCGCCTTGATCATTCTCTTCAGCCAGTACATGCGGCACACGCATCGCGCGTTCGAACTGTTCCCGATCATGCTCGGGATCCTCCTCGCGTGGGGCATAGCATGGGGTCTGACGGTGGCGGGCGTGTTCGGTCCGGGGCATCCGGCGCACGTCTCGGCCGAAGCGGTTCGGAACGCGCCGTGGTTCCGGGTTCCGGGGCTCTTGAAGTGGGGGATCGCCGGAGGGTGGCCGGTCTTCGGCGTGGCCGCCGCGGTCGGAATGCTCGCGGGCTACATCGCTTCGATCGTCGAATCGGTCGGGGATTACTATGCGTGCGCGCGCCTGGCCGGGGCGCCCATCCCTGACGCGAGGGTGATCAATCGCGGTATCGGGGTGGAAGGAGTCGGTTGCTTCGTGGCGGGCGTGTTCGGTACCGCGAACGGAACCACGTCCTACAGCGAGAACATCGGTGCGATCGGCTTGACCAGGGTAGGCAGCCGAAGGGTCGTTCAGGTCGGGGCGGGGCTCATGATCGTGCTCGCCGTGTTCGGGAAGTTCGGCGCTCTGTTCACGACTATCCCCCAGCCGATCGTCGGCGGGATGTACTGCGCGATGTTCGGAATGATCGCGTCGGTCGGGCTCTCCAACCTGCAGTTCGTCGATCTCAACTCGGCCCGCAACCTCTTCATCCTCGGGTTCGCGTTCTTCATGGGTCTCTCCGTGCCCGAGTACTTCGGTGCGCACCCCGTCTCGTTCTCACCGAGCTGGCTCGCCGACGTCGTCAACACGTTGGGATCCCGGGCACGGCGGAAGAACGGGGGCTGACGGCCTGGCAATGATCGCCGATCGAGGCGGAACTCGGGCTCCCCGGGTGCGTTCAACGACGGAGACGCGGGGGAGTTCGATGCGCGGTTTCGTACTGGGGACCATCATCGCGGCCGTCTGGATCGGAGAACCGGCGTCGGTCGCGGCCGGTGAGGTCCGCGGGATGACGATCTCGTGCCTCGGGGCCGGGCAGTCCTGGGGCTCCGACGAGATGGCGCGAACCCTCGATGTCCTGCGGGATCTCGGCGTGAACTGGGTCTCCATCCACCCGTACGGCGGCATCCGCGGGGACGGGACGGTGGGACGCTCCGGCATCGATCGTCTCTACGATGATCCCCGGTGGCTGACTCGGGCGATCCGCGAGGCGCACGCTCGAGGCCTCCAGATCATGATCAAGCCGCACATTGCTTACTGGGGATCAAGGTTCTCGTGGCGCGGGGAGATCCTCTTCCAGGAGGAAGCCGCGTGGAACCGTTTCTTCGATACGTACCAGGCGTGGATCACGAAGGTCGCCCGACTGTCGAAGGGGTGCGACGCGTTCGTGATCGGGACCGAACTGGACCAGACGATCCACCGCGAAGAACGGTGGCGTGAGATCATCAGCGCCGTCCGGAACGAAGTCGACGTCCCGCTGACCTATTCCGCCGGCTGGGACAAGTTTCGCTCCGTCCCGTTCTGGGACGCGCTCGACGTGATCGGAATACAGTCCTACTTCCCCCTCGTGAATCACGAAGAGTCCCCCGGCGACGAGGAGCTCGCGCTCGCGTGGAGCGCGCTCGTCGCGGAGCTCGAGGGGTACGGACAGGAACACGATCGTCCGATCGTGCTCGCGGAGCTGGGCTACAACCGCTCGCTGGAGGCAGCGGTCCGGCCGTGGACGTATCGCCAGGACGGGGCGGCCGCGGCCGAGGACATTCAGATCCGCTGCCTCGAAACGGCGCTCTCCGCACTCGCCGGCAGCGAGGGAATCGTCGGGGCAGCTCGGGTCAAAGATCCTCGAGGCCGCCCGGTACCTTCGCCCGACCTTGGGCGACGCGATCGTTCCACGTCTCGCGATCCGGGCCCCGGCGCCGCTCCACCATCTCGATGCAACCATCCACGGGACAGACGAGCACGCACAGGTTGCAGCCGACGCACTCTGTCTCGTCGACCCACGGTACCCGGTAGGGCGTGTCGGCGGGCGCCTCCCGCGCCTTCCGGGCCGCCTCCGCGGCTCGCGGCGCCACGTTCCCTTCGATGGGGGCGGTGCCCGGGAGATGGATGCACTGGTGCGCGCCATCGTGGCACGCGACATAGCAGAGCTGACATCCGATGCAGAGGTCTTCCCGGATCTCCGCGACGACGTGGTAGTTCAAATCGAGGTCGCCCCACTCCTTGAACGCCGGCACCGCGCGGCCCACGAGATCGCTCACCCGAGCCATGTTCTTCTCGGCGAGGTAGGTGTCGAGCCCCTCGATCATGTCCTCCACGATGCGATACCCGTGGTGCATCACGGCAGTGCACACCTGCACGGTTCCGCCGCCGAGCGCGATGAACTCGGCCGCGTCGCGCCAAGTCGAGATGCCGCCGATTCCGGAGATGGGAATGTCGAACTCCGGATGCCGCGCGAGCTGCGCGACCATTCGGAGCGCGATGGGCTTCACCGCGGGGCCGCAGTAGCCGCCGTGGCTGGAGGAGTCGCCCACGACGGGCAGCGGCGAGAAGTTGTCGAGGTCCACCCCCATGAGGCTCTGGATCGTGTTGATGAGCGATACGGCATCGGCCCCGCCGCGCACCGACGCCAGACCCGGCTCGATGATGTCCGAGATGTTGGGAGTGAGCTTCGCGATCACCGGCAGGTTCGAGGCCTCCATCACCCACCCGACGAGCTCTTCGAGCACCTTCGGCTCCTGACCGACCGCCGACCCCATGCCGCGCTCGCACATTCCGTGCGGGCAACCGAAGTTCAACTCGAAGCCGTCGCAGCCGGTGTCCTCGCACCGCCGGATGATGTCCACCCACTCCTCGCGGCCCTCGAACATGAGCGACGCGATCACGGCGTGATCGGGATAGCGCTTCTTGACCTGGGCGATCTCGCGCAGGTTGTCGGCGAGCGGGCGGTCCGTGATCAGCTCGATGTTGTTGAGTCCCATCATCCGGTGGCCGCCGTAGTCGAGGGACCCGAGCCGCGCGGACACGTTGACGATCGGGTTTCCGAGCGTCTTCCAGACGGCACCGCCCCAGCCGGCGTCGAACGCACGCATGACCTGGTCGCCGCTGTTCGTCGGAGGGCCGGAGCCGAGCCAAAACGGGTTGGGGCTCTTGATGCCGGCGAAGTTCACGGAGAGATCAGGCATGAGCGACTCCCGGGCGACCCGCGGTCGAGAGCATGATGGGCTCGGACCCGGGGCCGATCGCCTCGCCGCGGAACAGGCGATCGATGGAACGGGCGGCGAGCTGTCCGTCGTGGACGGCGTTGACGACCTCTTGCCCGCCGTTCACGGCGTCGCCGCCGGCGAAGACCCGGGGATTGCCCGTCTGCCCCGTGGCGCCGTCCACGGAGATGCGACCACGCTCGTCGCACTCAACTCCGTCGAACGAAGTGGCGAGGGTCTCGAGCTTGGCCTGGCCGATCGCGAGGACCACGAGGTCGCACGGAACGATCCCAGCGTCGCGGTCCGTCGGCCGACCGTCTTTCGCCGTCACGAGGTGCACCCCGGACACGGAGTCGTTCTCGCGAAGGACCTCGATTACCACCACTTCGTCGAGCACGGTCGCTCCTTCTTTCTTCGCGGCGCTCAGCTCGTGCTCGTACGCCTTCATCTGTCGGGCCGCGCGCCGGTAGACCAGCGACACCGACGCCACGCCGAGGCCGCAAAGCTCGCGCACCACGTCCACCGCGGTGTTTCCGCCGCCGACCACGACTGCGCGCGAAACGCCCGCCACGGCAAACGCGCCGTCGGTCTTCAGGCGCTCGATCCACGCCACCGCCCCGACGACGCCCGCACCATCCTCGCCCGGCACGCCCAGGAAGGAGTCCGGGCCGAGCCCGGGACCGAGGAAGACGGCGTCGTGGCGCTCCAGAAGCTCGGCCGCCGTGGCGTCGCGGCCGACAGTCACGCCTGTCTCGATCTGCACGCCGAGCGCGAGGATCGACTCCACTTCGCGGATCGAATCCTCGACCATGAACTTGTAGGGGGCGATCCCCGTCGTGTTGAGCCCGCCCGGAAGATGACCGCGCTCGTAGATCACCGAGTCGTGGCCGAGCCTCGCGAGCGTGCCGGCGCACGCCAGCGACGCCGGGCCGGCGCCGACCAACCCGACCGAGCGACCGGACGGCTTCTCACGCGAGAACATCTGCGAGAGGTCACCCGGGGCGCCGTGGTCCATCGCGTAGCGCTGCAGCCGACCGATCTGGATCGCGGGGCGGCCGTCGGGCACGTACACGCACGAACCCTCGCACAGCACCTCGACGGGACACACGCGAGCGCAGCTCGCCCCGAGGAGATTCGCGGAGAGGATCGTGTGGGCGGCGCCGCGGAGGTTGCCGTTCCCGATCTTCCGGATGAACGTGGGGATGTCGATCGACGTGGGGCACTCCCGGATGCAGGGAGCGTCGAAGCAGTAGATGCAGCGGGCGGCCTCGCGCGCCGCCTCGGTGTCGGAGAGCGGCGGGTTCTTCTCGGCGAACCGCTTCTCCAGTCGATCGCCCGGAAAATCGAATCCGCGGGACGGCACCGCTACCGCTCCATCGCCTCGAACGACTCACGCAGGGCGGTCAACGCTTCGTCCACCTCGGAAGCCCCGACGGTGAGAGGGGGCGAGATCCGAATCGCGTTGCCGGCCAGTCCCCCTTTGCCGATGAGCAGGCCACGCTTCTTGGTCTCTTCGAAGAGACGCGCAGTCGCGGCCGGGTCCGGAGTCCGGTCGCCACCGGCCTCGTCCACGACGAGTTCGATCGCCTGCATGAGGCCCTTGCCGCGCACGTCGCCGATCTTCTTCGGGAAGCGGTCCTGCAGCTCCTCGAGGCCGGCGCGGAGCCGTGCGCCCGTCGTCTCCGCGTTCTTCGTGAGATTCTCGCTCTCGATCACGTCGAGGGTCGCGTTCGCGGCGGCGCAGGAGACGGGATTCCCGCCGAACGTCGAGATCGTGAGCTTCTGGAACGAGTCCGCGATCTCGGGAGTCGCGATCGCGACGGCGAGCGGCATGCCGTTCGCGATGCCCTTCGCCATCGTCATGATGTCCGGCGTGACTCCCCAATGCTGGATTCCGAACATGTGTGTCCCGGTGCGTCCGAAGCCGGTCTGCACTTCGTCGCAAATGAAGACACCGCCGTACTTACGGACGATCTCGACGGCGATCTCGAAGTACTCCGGCGGGGGTGTTATGAAGCCGCCGACACCCTGGATCGGCTCCGCGAGAAAGCCCGCGATGCGTCCGGTCGTCGTGGTCTGGATGAGCTCCTCGATGTCTTTCGCGCACTTGATCCCGCAGCTCGGGTACTCGAGCCCGAGCGGGCAGCGGTAGCAGTAGGGAGACATCGCGTGTTTGATCCCGGGCACCTGCGTGGGGACCGCCCGCCAGCTCGCGTGACCGGTGAGCGCCTGCGACAGAGTGCCGCGACCGGCATAGCCGTGCCTGAGCGCAATGATCTCCTGCGCGCCGGTGAACACCTGGGCCAAGACGACGGCGGTGTCGTCCGCCTCCGTTCCGGATGCGTTGAAAATGCTCTTCCGGAGATTCCCCGGCGCGAGGCGAGCGAGGCGCTCGGCGAGCTCCACGACGGGGATGGTGGGATAGAGGCTCGAGACGTGGCCGAGTCTCTTCACCTGGGCCTGGATCGCGTCGGTCACCCGCGCATCGCAGTGCCCGATGGAAACCGTCAGGATCCCGCCGAAGAAGTCCAGGTACTCGTGGCCGTCCGTGTCCCGGACGTGCATCCCCTGTCCGCTCTCGAGCACGAGCGGCTCTTCGTAGTAATTCGCGACGGCGGGCAGCAGATACTCGCGGTGCTTGCGACGCGCTTCGTCGGCACCGGTCTCGATGTTCACGTCACTCATGAGGTGCTCCTCGCGAGAACGGGCGGAGTCAGAGGAGCCGGGTTCCGCGCCAGGAACCGGCCCGCTCCCCGCTCCACGCGAAGGTCGCCGTCCCGGTAAACGATGTGCCCGTTCGCGACGACAGTGGACGGCACACCCTTCACCTGGAAACCTTCGAATATGTTCTCGTCGTTCTGGTAGGCGTGGGTCCGAGCCGAGATCGTGCGACTCCCCTCCGGATCCCACACCACGATATCGGCGTCGGCGCCGACGGTGATCGATCCCTTGCGCGGGTAGAGATGGAAGATCTTCGCTGCCCGCGTCGACGTGAGGTCGACGAACTGCTGACGAGTGAGCCGTCCGGGCGACACGCCGTGGTGCCACAGAAGAGATAGTCGGTCCTGGATGCCGCCCGCGCCGTTCGGGATGAAGCGGAAGTCGGCTCTTCCCATCTCCTTCTGCTCGCGCGAGAAGGTGATGTGGTCGGTGCCGACGGTCTGGAGAATCCCGGAGGTCAGGGCGTTCCAGAGAACCTCTTGGTGTCCCTTCGGGCGAATCGGCGGGCTCATGACGTAGGCGGCCCCGTCGAAGTCCGGTTTCTCGTAGACCGAATCGTCGAGGAGCAGGTACTGCGGGCAGGTCTCGCCGTAGCAGATCTGGCCGCGCTCCCGCGCCTCCGCGAGGGCCTGCACGGCCTCGGAGCACGTCATGTGCACGATGTACGCGGTCGCTCCCGTGTGCGCCGCGATCATCAGGACGCGGTTCGTCGCCTCGCCCTCGACGGGGGAGGGGCGCGACTGCGCGTGATACTTCGGCTCCGTCTTTCCTTCGCCGAAGAGACGATTCTGGAGCTCCGCGACCATCTCGCCGTGTTCGGCGTGAACGGTCACGACCGCTCCGTACTTCGCGGCCGCCTTCATGGCGCCGATGATCTCGCTATCCTCGACGCCGAATGCTCCCTTGTACGCGAGGAAGATCTTGATGGAGGTGATGCCTTCTTCCTGGACGGCCTTGCGCAACCACTCGTCGCTCTTCTCGCCCCAGCACGTCACGGCCATGTGGTACGTGTAATCCGCCGTTGCGATCTTCGACTTCTCACGCCAGTCGGCGAGGACTTCCATGGCGTCGTCGTTCCGGCCCGGGATGCAGAAGTCGATGAAGGTCGTGGTGCCGCCGGCGAGGCCGGCCGCGCCGCCCGTTTCGTAGTCGTCGAGCGAGACCGTCCCCATGAATGGCAGCGCCATGTGTACGTGAGGATCGAGGCCGCCCGGAAAGACGAATTGACCCGAGGCGTCGATCACTTCGTCTCCGGGCCCTGCGTCGAGATCCGGCGCGATCTGGACGATCACGCCGTCGCCGCAACGGATGTCGAGAATGGCCTCGTCCAGAGCCGTAACCACGGTGCCGTTCTTGATCAAGATCCCCATGTCACTCTCCTAGGGCAGGAGATCCGTCATCTCCTCGTACGTCTCGGGACGACGGTCCCGGTAGAACTGCCAGACCCGGCGGACCTCCTCGATGGTGTCGAGGTTCATGTCGGCGACGATGAGCTCGGTGTCGTCTTCGGAACCTTCGGCCAGAAACTGACCGCGCGGGTCGACGAAGTAGCTCGTGCCGTAGAACTTGCCGATGTTCCAGGGCGCCTCGGTGCCTACCCGGTTGATGCAGCCCATGAAGTAGCCGTTCGCGACGGCGTGGGCCGGCTGCTCGAGCTTCCACAGGTACTGCGAGAGACCGGCGACCGTGGCGGACGGGTTGAACACGATCTCCGCTCCGTTCAAGCCCAGGAGCCGCGCCCCCTCGGGGAAGTGCCGGTCGTAGCAGATGTAGACCCCGACCTTGGCGTACTTCGTGTCGAACACCGGGTAGCCGAGATTACCCGGCTTGAAAAAGAACTTTTCCCAGAATCCCGAGGTGTGCGGGATGTGGTTCTTGCGGTACTTGCCGAGGTACGTGCCGTCGGCGTCGATGACCGCGGCCGTGTTGTAGTAGACGCCGGCCTGCTCGCGCTCGTAGACGGGGACGACCACCACCATGTCGTGCTTCTTCGCATGGGCGGCCAGTTCTTCGGTGGTCGGGCCGGGCACGCTCTCGGCCGTGTCGCACCACTTCGCGTCCTGACTCGGGCAGAAGTACGGGCCGTTGAAGATCTCCTGGAGGCACAGGACTTGGACGCCCTGCGCGCCCGCCTCGTCGACGAGCGGGAGGTGCGCGCGCAGCGCCGCTTCCTTGATGTCGGCCACCGGCGTCGAGTCGTCGTTGATCGGATTAGCGCACTGGATCAGGCCGCCCTTCACGATCCGGCTCATGGGCTCCCCCCTGGTCGGCTTCCCCGCGGCCTCCCTACTCCCACCGCGAGATCACGATCTTCTTGTCCGTGAAGAAGTCGAAGGCCTCTCGTCCGTGCGCCTTCAGGTCCCCGAAGAACGAACCCTTGGCCCCGCCGAACCCGAAGAAAGACATGGGAGCGGCGACGCCGATGTTCACGCCGGTCATGCTGGCCTCGACGTTGTACTTGAATTCGCGCGCGTGCTTCCCACTCGTCGTGAAGATCGAGGTCGCGTTCGCGAGCGGGTGAGCGTGAATCGTGTCCAGCGCTTGCTCCAGGTCGTTGACCTGGGTGAGGCAGAGCACCGGCCCGAAGATCTCCTCCTGAGCGATGACCATCTCCGGTCTGACGTTGTCGAAGAGCGTGGGACCCACGAAGTAGCCGCCGTCCCCTTCGGCGTCGGCCGGCCGACCGTCCACGACGAGCTCCGCGCCCTCCTCGATGCCCCGGTTGATGTATCCCACGACGCGTTCGCGGTGGGCGGCCGAGATGACCGGTCCCATCTCCGTCTCGTCGTTCGAACCGTCACCCATCTTCAGGTTTCGGGCCCGTTCCTCGAGGCCGCGCCGGACGCGGTCATGCGAATCACCCACGGTCAGGACCACGGCGCCCGCGAGGCAGCGCTCTCCGGCGCACCCGTAGGCCGACTCGGTGATGGCGTTCAGAGCACGGTCCAGGTCGGCGTCGGGCATCACGACGAGGAAGTTCTTCGCGCCGCCCAGCGCCTGCACCCGCTTGCCGGCGGCGGCCGCCGTCTCGTACACGTGTTTCGCGACGGGGCTCGACCCCACGAACGACACTCCGACGATGTCCGGATGGGCGAGAATCGCGTTCACGCAGTCCTTGCCGCCGTTGACGAGGTTCAAGACCCCGGGAGGGAAGCCGGCCTCCTCGATCAGGCCGAAGATGAAGCGCTGCGAGAGCGGCACCTGCTCCGACGGTTTACACACGAACGTGTTTCCGCACGCGACCGCAAACGGGTAGAACCAGAGCGGAACCATCGCGGGGAAATTGAACGGCGCGATACACGCGAAGACGCCGAGCGGCTGCCGGATCGATTCGCAGTCGATCCCGGTCGCGACGTCCTCGATCGCCATGCCCATGAGGAGCGAGGGCGCGCCGGCCGCGACCTCCACGCATTCGATGCCCCGCCGCACGCTGCCCCGGGATTCGGGTAGCGTCTTGCCGTTCTCCGTCGTACAGATGCGGGCGAGCTCCTCGGCGTGCTCTTCGAGGAGAAACTTCAGCTGAAAGAGGAAGCGAGCCCGCTCTACGGGAGGTACCCGCCGCCACGAGTCGTAAGCCCCGCGGGCGGCGCGGGCGGCGCGATCCACGTCCGCGGCACCGCCCAGCGGCACCTCGGCGATGACCTCGCCGGTCGCGGGGTTTCGAACCTCCCCGACGGTGGGCGCATCCGCGTCGATCCACTCGCCCCCGACGAAGTTCTTCAGCCTCTCGACACCCGTGTGGACTACCATGACGACCTCCCGGTAGGGGGCAGCCCACGAAGCTAGCAGAGACCTCAGAACATAACAAGTAGGCAGCCAACGGCTTACCGCGGGGGCGGCGGTCGAATCCGGGATTCACCGTCGCCGACGGCGGCTGCTAGTCTGACGTGATGAGACTGTCCTTCCTTCGACTCCGTGACTGGTCGGGTCTGGTCGGTGCGCTGTGGGCGGGGCTGGCGTCGTCGCCGGTCCGAGCCGACGACTGGCCCTTCGACGACCAGTACGAATCCACGCTCCTCTTTCTTCACGCGTATCTCGACTACGCGTTCCATCCGCTCTGGGAGCGCGAGTGGGAGCGAGGGCTCGTCGCCGGCAACGGGCTCCGAGGAACCGCCGGCAGCGTCTCGACCGATGACTTGCTGACGCTCGTCCAGGTCGACGTCTCCCAGCCGATCGGCCACGGCTTTCGAATTCT
>JALGZO010000414.1 GCA_025774865.1 bacterium
TGTGACGCCGAACCCGCGGACGCATGATCACGTCGCCAGCGTCATCGACCTCGCCATCTGGGCGAACGGACTGACCTTCAACCTGGAATACGCAGACTACAACTGCGACGGCACGGTCGACGTGATCGATCTAGGGACGTGGGCGCGCGGGTTGAAATACGGCTGCGGGGACGCAACCTGTCCCTGAGGCCGTTTACTTCGGCCGTTCGGACGGCGGGACGTAGTCGGCCGGCGGCGCCACGCCTCCTTCGTAAAAAAACTCCTCCATCTTCTCCATCAGGAGTTTCTGGGCGCGTTCGTCCGCGAGGTTGAGACGGTACTCGTTGATGAGCATCGTCTGCAGCTGCGTCCACTGGTCCCACGCTTCCTGGGATACGCTGTCGTAGATCTTCTGCCCGAGCGGACCCGGAACGGGGGGGTATTCGAGCCCCACAGCCTCCTTCTTGAGGATCACGCACTGCACGGTTCGCGTCATTCGTCTGTCCTCCGACTCGGCGCATGGTACACGAGGCCCGCGTCGCGCGCCTCCCTGATCACGGCTCGATGACTCCGGCGCCCCTCCGGAGCTCGCGGAACGTGAAGATGCCCGTGCGGTGGCCGTCGCTCCACGCCGGCTGGAGTGCGTAGCGCCCGACGGAGCGGATCGTCAGCGGGCGCACGTCGCGCGGCACGCTCTCCAGCGAGGGGAGCTTGGTCCGCGTCCACTCGTCGACGCAGGCGGCGCAGGGGCACGCAGTGCGGAGCTCCCACGCACGGTGGTAGGTCGTCCCTCCGTCCCCCCACTGGATTCCCAGCACGTCGTCAGACACTTGCCAAACGCTCACGGGGGTACCGGGGTCGCCCTCCTTCGGAGCGCCGCTCGGAGGACCCGGCGGCTCCCCGCGCCACGAGTCGCTGCGCCGCTCCTCCCAGTCGAAGTCGAACGTCCCGCCGCCGGCCCGCCCGTGCAGTGCGAGCTGGGCCAGAGCCGCGCGACCCGCCGACTCGAATGCGCGCGCGGCGGTACCGTCCGGCCTCGCCTCGCAGATCGGTGTGCCGGCGTCGCCGGCCTCGACCACCGTCGGATCGATCGGGATTCGACCGAGGAAGGGAATCCCGACGCTCTCGGCCGTGGCCGCGCCACCTCCTTCGCCGAAGATCGCGGCGGTCTCGCCGCAGTCGCACACGAACGCGGACATGTTCTCGACGAGCCCGAGGATCGGCACTTGGAGCGCTCCGAACGCTTGAATGCCTCGCCGAGTGTCCGAGAGGCTGAGCGCCTCGGGGGTCGTCACGACGATGACCCCCGACAGGGCGACCCGCTGCCCGAGGCCCAACACGGCGTCGCCCGTACCGGGCGGCATGTCCACGAGAAGAAGATCGAGCCCGCCCCAGTCGACGATCTCCAGGAGCTGGTTGAGCGCGCCCGCCACCATCGGACCGCGCCAGATGATCGGGGCGTCGGACGGCGCCACGTTCGCGAGCGAAAGGTATCGTACTCCGTGTCGTTCGAGCGGCCGCACTTGCTCGCGGCCGGGCACCATCTCCGGCGACGCGGACGATCCCAACATGTGCGCGATCGACGGCCCGTGAATGTCGGCGTCGAGGAGTCCGACCGTCATCCCCATCCGCGAGAACGCGCAGGCGAGGTTCGCCGCGGTCGTCGATTTCCCGACGCCTCCCTTCGCGCTGTGCACCGCGACGATCTCGCGGACGTCAGTGAGGAGATCCGGCGGGGGAGGCTGCGTTGCGGACAATCGGACCTCCTAGGAGAGGACTCGGAACGGGTTTCTGGTCAATGAGCGCTCTCCGAGCGCGGCGGCGGTCTCGGCCGCGAGCTCGCGGAACGGAGCGGCAATCGGCGAATCGCCGTTGGCCACCACGGGACGCCCGGATTCGCTCGCGGCGCCGACGCCGGGATGAACCGGCAGTCGCGCGAGCAGTCGAATGTCCTCGGCCGCCGCGAGATCCGCCCCCCCGTCCTGTCCGAACAGAAAATGCCGCTTCCCGCACTTGCCGCACTGGTACCAGGCGAAGTTCTCGACGACCCCGAGGATCGGCATCTGGTTGTCGCGAAACATCGTGAGGCCCTTGCGCGCGTCGATGAGTGCG
>JALGZO010000415.1 GCA_025774865.1 bacterium
TTCCTGGCGGGGCGATCGGCGACCGCGCGGCAGATGGCGGACACGACGGGCATCTCCGAGGCGATGGTGCGGCTCATGTTCGATCGCCTCGTCGAAGCCGGCGTGCTTCACCACGTGGCGCGGGATGAGCAGACCGTGACGCTGGCGAAACCCGTAGATCAGATCGGGGCCGACCTGCTGGTGCAGATCGGCCACGACATGGTCCAGGCGGGCAGCGGCGGCAGGCGGTCGGAGCTGGTCCAGCGTCTGCGGGCGGCGCAGAAGTCGCTGGCGTCCCAGCTGAAGCTGGAGGCAGGCTGACTCTACTCCCGGTTGAGCTTGCCCGCAGGCCCGCTCGATCAGAACATCACGGAGTGGGCGTCGATGCGCGGCGCACCCGGATCCAGGCAATCGCGGGAGAGGTGATCAGACCTGCCAGAGTCCGTGGTGGATGCCGCCCTGAATGTAGATGGCGAATTTGCCGTGGCCGGGAATCTCCATCGGCGGGTGCGCGATCTCGGCGCCCGACTCCACGGCCGCCCCGGCGGCGGCATCGATGTCGTCCACCAGCAGGTAGGGCCGCACCACCGACTCCTCCGTTTCGTGCATCGGCGCGCGCACGCCGAGCATTCCGCCGTCCGGCAGCGGCGCGGTGCGGGCGTTTCCGAGGCCCGCGTCGCCGGCCCCGAACGTCACGCCGTGCAACTTCTCATAAGTTGCGCAGACGGCGTCGACGTCCTTCGTCACGATCTCGAGGTAGTGGATGTGCATGGGTTCTCCTTTCCTCCGAGGGTTGTCCACGGAGGTGGGTTCGCGTCGGAGACTAGCACGCCCGTTCCCTGCGCGCCTTTGGGGTCGGTCGCTGCAGGCCTGGTTGAGTTCGCCCGGTTCCCCGAAGGTCGACATTCTTATTGGACCTTCGACCCATGGTGTACTACGTTCGGGAGCTGGACGCGGTACTTGCACTGAAAGTCGGACCGTTTCGCGGTCAGCCGCGCCGACAGTCCGAGGTGCTCCTCCGCGATTTCGTTGAATACGGAGCGTCCGGGGGAATTCCGAGACCTGCCTCTACTCCGCCCGGCCGGCCAGCTCGGCAGGCCAGTCGAGCACGACTACGAAGCGGTCGCGGCTGATCTCGTGCTCTCCGCGGCGAATCATGATCAGCTCGTCGGTCGTCGGGTCGTAGCTCCAGTGGTGTCGTTCGGGTTCGACGAAGTCGCCGTGGAACAGCTCGCGCGGTCGCTCGGCGACGAGCTCGTCGCCGACGACGCGGATCGACACCGCGAGAACCGCCTCGCCGCGGCGGTACAGCAGCTCGCGACCGTCGCGCGACCACAACGGATAGCCGCCACCGTCGATCGATACCTGGTAGCTCCGGGTTCCGTCCGGGAAGCTCCGCACCAGCACCTCTTGCTGGCCCGAAACCGAGGTGCCGAAGGCAATCCACCTCGAGTCGAGCGAGATCGACACGCCTTCGCTGTCCTCCGGCAAGAGGATCGTCGGTGTTCGGTCGCCTTGGAGATCCATCGAGCCGACCCCGACGTAGTTCTCCTCCCACAGGACGAAACGGCCGTCCGGCGACCAGGCCAACGGAATCTGATCGGGGCTGCCCTCGAGGAACACTTCCGGCTTCGAGCTACCGTCGATCGGATAGCGATAGATGTCCCACGGGCCTTTCCGCGCCGTGACGAACAGGATCTCACTGCCGTCGGGGCTCCAGACCGGATAGGCGTTCACCGCGTCCAACGGCACGGCGGTGTCGACTCCTCGCGAGAGATCGTGGATCCGCACGTTCGCCCTGCCGCTTTCGAACTCGGTCACGGCGAGGCGCTTGCCGTCGGGAGAGATCGCCGCGTGGACGTACGCTCCCGGCTCGACATCCAGAGGCTCGACCACGCCCTGGCGCGACACCCGCACGATCGCTCGCTCGGTCGTCCACAGGCCTCCCGGCAAGTAGACCAGCGTGCCGGTTCCTGAGGCGGCCCACGCACTGCCGCCGTTGTCCCACTGCTGCTCGACCCCGTCGACGAGCACGATCGGGTCGCCCGAGACCCGCAGACTGTCCTGATCGAAGGGCACGGCGTGGATCGCACCCGCCCGGGTG
>JALGZO010000416.1 GCA_025774865.1 bacterium
GAGCGCCAGCGCTACTTCCGCGAGCGCCGGAGGCCGCGCCGCTCGGACAAGCCCGAATGACCGTCGTCGTTCGGGGGCACTCGCTGGAGGAAGTTGCTGCCCTGGTCTGCGATGCCCTGGAGCAGGCGGGGATTCCCGTCGTTCTCTCCGGGGGCGCGGTCGTTTCGATCTACTCCGAGAACGAGTACGCGTCCTTCGATCTGGACTTCATCCGCACGGGCATTTCACGGAAGGTCGATGCAGTGATGACCGAGCTCGGCTTCCGGAAGGAAGGCCGGCACTGGTCGCACCCCGATTCCCCCTTCTGGGTCGAGTTCCCGCCTGGACCGGTGCAGGTCGGGGACTCACTCGTGACGGAGTTTGCCACGCGGCGTACCCCGCTCGGCGTGCTTCGACTCCTCGCCCCCACCGAATGCGTGATGGACCGCCTGGCCGGCTACTACCACTGGGACGATCCCCAGTGCCTCGATCAAGCCGTCGCCGTGGCGCGGCGCCATCGGATCGACCTCGACCGTCTGAGAGGCTGGTCCGAGCGGGAGGACTCGCTCCCGAAGTTCCAGCGATTCCACGATCGCCTGCAGAGCGGCGATGACACTCGAAAGTGACCTCCGTGGACCGCTGGGCTCACCTCCCGAACCACTTGCTCGGGTGGGGCAGGATCGGCGCGAGCACCAGGCGGAAAGTGTGATGAGAATCAGCTGCGCGGTTCTGGAGTGCCTCACGTCGCGTCTCCTCCCTGGATGGCTCGCCCTGCTCCGGGACCTACCCATTGCTCCCAGAGCGCTGTTTGATGTGGCCGTCGACCTCCTGCATCTCCGTGTCACTCGATCGGCTGCGTGGGCGGCGGGTTCAACCCCTCGAGGGTGCCTGCTTTCAGCCAGTCCGACATCAAGCCGGTCGCCGGCTCGCCGCGAGGCGCCGTATCCCACTCCACACTGGTTCCCTGCGGCCAGGAATCGTGGTTGAAGGTGACCTCCCGAACCTCGATGTGGTCCTTCGTGACGTTCAGGACGGTCAGGTCGGCGGCCATGGCCAAGGGTCCGTCGTAGGTCTCGCGGACGCCTTCGTAGAGCTCGAACTCGACGTCCCGGTGATTCCAGTAGTGATAGGCGACCGCCATGCGGGGCTTCACCATGGACATCAGCTTGCCGAACCCTTGCGGGGGCGTGTGGATCTGTGACGTGACCCAATAGGCCTGCTTGTAGGGGAAACCCGCGATCTTCATCCACTGCTCGGGAGTGAAGAAGCACTCATGCACCACGACGTCCGCGCCCTTGGCCTCCTTGGCGAACCACTGGTTCGGAACGCTGTCGC
Source organism: bacterium (assembly GCA_025774865.1). Taxonomy (GTDB): domain Bacteria; phylum ARS69; class ARS69; order ARS69; family ARS69; genus JALGZO01. The sequence continues at coordinate 1,315 of JALGZO010000416.1, forward strand.
CGCCGAACACGAAGCTCAGGCCGTTCCAGTCGAGCCGGAAGCTCACGGAGCCGTCGCGGATGTGGATGGCCGGGAAGCTCGTCACCTTGACGCCCCCCTCGTCGTAGACGACGGCGGTCTTCGAGTAGTCGAATTCGTGAGCGACGATCTCCCCGCCGGCGTTCGGCAGGGTGCCCGCCCGAGACGTCACGTCCCAGGCCCAGGCCTCACGGATGTGGTCGACATGGACCTTGGTTCCCAGCTCCGGGGTCGAGCCCGATGGACCGTAGACGTGAAACGGGGTGTAGCGACCGTTCAGCCAGCCTCCCACCCAGAGTGCCGCGATGTCGCCCACGTGGTCGGTATGCAGGTGGCTCGCGAAGAGCTTGTCCAGCGTGGAGTAGTCGGGCTCGAGCCCGGCGAGCCGATCGGAGGCGCCGGTCCCGAGGTCGAACAGGAATGACTCGCCGTTGCCGAGCTCGACCAGGAACGACGCGGCTACGTTGCTGGGGGACTGGTTCGGCATGCCCGTCCCAAGGGCGGTAATGCGCATCTCGTCCGCGCCTACCTTCTCGGTGTTGGGATAGTAGGTCCGGGGGTAGCGGTTGTTCTCGATCTCCTGGGGAATGCGGCCGAACGGCACGTTCAGGCCATCGACCTTGTCGGGCTTGCCCAGGGCGAAGGTGCCCCACAGGGCTGAACCAAGAGCTGCCGCAAGAAGCGTCGTAAAGAACCGTCTCATTCTTCGTCTCCCTTACTCGTTCCCGACGAATGCGTCCGTACTTCTTC
>JALGZO010000417.1 GCA_025774865.1 bacterium
TCCGAAGAACCCTTCGAGGCCGGAGGTTCTTCCGGAGCTTCTCACGGTGGATGTGGTCGTCGAGGCGCTTCGCCAGGCGGCACGGGGTGGGAGAAAACGAACTTGAACCCAGAGGAGGGAAGGATGAACCGGACGATCCGTCAGCTCACCATCGGGGTCGGCATTTTCGCGGTGGCGATGCTGGCCTACACGGCCCCGAAGGCCGACCATCACCTCGAGCCTGCCTTGGGAGGCGAGGTCCCCGACTTCGCGCTCCAGGACGAGAGTGGCGTGGAGCACCGCCTCGGCCAGTACCGAGGCAAAGTCGTGGTTCTCGAGTGGACGAACCCCGACTGCCCGTACGTGGCGCGTCACTACGATGCCGACACCATGGAGAAGCTCGCCCAGCGCTTCGACGCTAAAGGGGTCGTCTGGTTCGCGGTCAACTCGACCTACTACAACAAGCCCGAAGACTCCCGTGCCTGGAAGGAGGAGCAGGGCTTCGAGTACGCGACGCTCCAGGACGCAGAGGGCAAGGTGGGCCGCATGCTCGGTGCTCGGACCACGCCTCACATGTTCGTGATCGATGGGAAGGGAGTTCTGCGCTACTCCGGTGCGATCGACGACGATCCGCGCGGGCGAGCCGAGTCCCCGAACAACTACGTGGACCACGGCGTACGAGCGCTCCTCATAGGAAGCGACCCCGACCCGAGTCACACGAACGCCTACGGCTGCGCCGTCAAATACGCGGGAAGGTAGGCGAGACGAGAACGAGCCGGACTGGCGGCCGCGCCTACCTGCGCGCGACCGCCAGCCGACGCGTAGCTCTCACCCTCTCAGAGCGCCCTTCGCCCGATCACTGAGTCTCGACGCACCGGATCACCTTCACGTTCGGCTGCTTGCACGCCGAGATCGCGTCCAGCCGGTCGATCCCATCGCCGTTCGTCTGAAGGCTCACGGTGAGCGGAGTCTCGGCCAACGTCGGGACATTCAGAAACTGCCGCTTCACGATGGCTACCACTTTGTAAAAGTCGGGCGTCAGGCGCCTGCGGACCCGCAGGACGCTCCTCGTCAGGGTGTCCTTGCACAGGATCACCCGTGGCCTGTTCTGGCACTCTCCCCCGTCGAAGGAGAACTGGCCCACCTCCACCGCTGTTCCTTCCTGACGAAGGATGACTGTGGCGCCGCCCGACAGGAGCGCGGTCTCGAACGTAGGCGTGCTCGTGGTGTCCAGATCACCGACCGCACGCCACACGTCCCGGTTCGACTGCAGCGACTTCCGCACCACGACCTTCCGGAGGCTCATTCCCGCGGCATCGTCGATGTCGCATACGTCCCCATCGCCGTCGTTGTCCTGATCTGCCTGATCCGCGTTCGAATCCCCAGGGCAGTTGTCGTCCAGCTCGCAGGTGAGATCCGGCTCGGCATCTCCGCCACCTCCGGTGTTGTCACACGTGCCCGCGCCATCACAGGTGTCGAGCTCGGAGCAGGTGTCGTCCCCGGAGTCACAGGGCGTGAGCGACAGCGAGGGCTCACAGGTTCCCGACGGTTCCTCACAGGTGCCGGTCAGGCACTGTGCGGAGCAGTCGACCGGCGGCGTCGCAGCCTCACACATGGCTGTCCCGGTGTTGCAGGTATCGGTCCCGGTGCAGGTCAGCCCATCGTCACAGTCCGGGTCTGACCCACACGAGACGCAGGCTGGCGGTGTGTCGGCCGGCGATGAGAAGTCGACGTGGCCAACCGCGGTATCGCATCCGCCATTCCCGGGCCCGCCAACACAGCCCCACCAGTTGTTGGTGGCGTCGATCATCGGATCGAAGGTCGGGATGAAGGTGGCGTCCACGCCGATGAAGTTCCCGAAGATCGAGTTCATGTTCGCCGTGTTCGGAGAACCCGGAGGAGGCACGATATAGCCTTCGTAGAAGAAGATTCCGGCTCCACCGTTGAACGTGAGGCGGTTGCACGTGATGTCGTTGTTGACGCCATTGATGAACATCCCGTCGTAGACCGATCCCGTTACGATGTTCGACTTCACCGTATTGAGATGCCCGATCACCGAGAACGGGAACTCCAGGGCCGCGTTGATCACGTTGCCCTCGAA
>JALGZO010000418.1 GCA_025774865.1 bacterium
GCGCCACGGACAGCACGTACTCGCGGTCCGTCGACCGGACCACTTCGATCAAGTTGACGTTCGCGACCGCTTTCCGGGTCTCGCCGTCGAGGATGTCGTCCAAGCGCGTCTGGGCGCCCCGTTCGTCGCGGACGCGCTGGAAGAAGAGCAGCGGATCCGAGATCCGCCAGCGCGCGAACGTATCGACCCAGATGAACCGCTTGTCCAAGGTCGGCATCTGGTTCGCGTCGCCGTCCCAGGCGAGCCAGCGCTTCTCGAACGTGTTGACCTTGTGAATGAGCGGCAACTTGAAGTGAAGGCCCGAGTCCGTGACCGGATCTCCGATCGGCTTTCCGAAGGCCGTGATGATCACCTGCTGGCCTTCGGCCACGACGTAAAGACTGTTCCCGACCACCACGACCAGGATGAAGAGAACGACGACGATACCGCCCAGCGACCGGCTCATTCTGCCGCCCCCTTCCCCACATTGCCGAGATTGAGGAGAGGTAGGATTCCTCGTACCGACTCGTCCACGATCACGGTCTTGCCGACCTGCGGCAGCACCTCGGACATCGTCTCGAGGTAGATTCGACGACGCGTGACCTGTGGGGCCTTGCGGTACTCGCTGTAGAGCGCCTCGAAGCGGGTGGCCTCCCCCTCGGCCTCGTTCACGCGACCGATGGCGTAGCCGCGGGCGGCCTCCACGGTGGCCTTCGCCTCACCCTCCGCCCGCGGAATCTCGCGATTCAGCTCCGCCTGCGCCTGGTTGATCAAAGTCTCTCGCTCCTGCTCGGCCTGGTTGACCTCGTTGAACGACGCCTTCACCGGCTCTGGCGGATTGACGTCCTGGAGCGCCACCAGCGCCACGTCGATCCCCAGGTCGTACTGCGTGCACAGTTCCTGGAGACGCATCAGGGTCTCATCCTCGACCTCCTGCCGGCCGGCCGTCAGAGCTTCGTCGACGGAGCGGTCCCCGATCACCCCGCGCATCACGGCCTCCGTGACGTCGCGGAACGTCTCGCGCGCATCGCGGACCTGAAACAGAAACCTCACGGGATCCACCACCTTGTATTGGACGATCCACTCCACGTCCGCGATGTTCAGATCTCCGGTGAGCATGATGGCTTCGTCGATCGCGCGTTTGTCGCGCGAGAACTGCGTGCGCTGTCCGGCCGTAATGGTACGGAAGCCGAACTCCTCCTTCAGCTGCCTCTGCACTGGCACCTTGCGGACCCGTTCGATCCCGAAGGGTAGCCGCACGTGCAGACCCGGCTCGGTCGTCCGGACGTATTGCCCGAAGCGAAGCACGACGCCCACTTCTTCCGGCGCGATGGTGTAGAACGAGCTCTGCAGCGCGATCAGGAGAACGAAGACGCCGACGATCGGGACGATGGGGACCTTGGGAATCGGGCGCTGGCCGCGGCTTCGGAAGACGTTCCGAAGGAACTCCTCGACGTTCTCGCGGTCGCCGGAGCTCATGGACTACTCCTCGGGGAAAAGAGGTCGGGCGGCGGCCTCCGAGCGAGACCGCAGCACTGCCCCGAGAGCATATCCGAATTTCCGGCGGGGACAAGGAGAGAACGAAGCGGCGATTGACGTGGCGAGAAGGGACGCCGGAGGCGGGATTCGCTGGGGCTTCTCGGCGAGGGCGAGCGCGGCTGCGGACGGCGTTCTATCGCGCGGGCGTCAGCGGTTTTCGCCGAGATTCTCGCCAAATCGAGGCTAGTACCCGTACTTCTCCTTCTCCTTTTTTAGCTCCTCGATCTTCTTCAGCTGCTCCTGGCGATCGATCTGCTTGGTCGCGTAGTCGTTGAAATTCGGGTCGTTGCAGTTGAGGGCCTTCTTGAACTCCCGCTTGGCCCGGTCGTACTGGCCCAGCTTCTCGTAGGCCTGACCCAAGACGCAGTAGCCGTGGGCACCACATTCGGTGTCGTGTTGCTTGCCCTCCTTGACCCGGGAGATGGCCTCCTTGTGCCGCCCCACGTCGTTCATCAGCTCGGCGAGACGGTAGTAGTAGACGGGACGATCCGGGACCTTCTCCACCAGCGCCTGGTAGAGCTCGATCGCCAGATCCAGTTGCTCCGTCTTCTCGTAGGACA
>JALGZO010000419.1 GCA_025774865.1 bacterium
ATCCGGGGCGGCGGCCCGGATAGCCTCCGCGTCTTCCACCGAGCGGAGGGTAAACACCCCCTCGAGCTCGATTCCCTGGATGGCCAGCGTCTCCGGACGTCCTCCGGTGGCCAGGAGGATCCTCTCCCCCTTGATGATCTCGTCGTCAGCGGTCGTGAGGAGGAGCCTCTTGGGATCGAGGGATACTACCCGGGTCCCCGTGCGCAGCGTGAGCTCCGTCTGGTCATCGAACCAGCCGTCCGGCTTGACGTGGAGAAGCTCACGGGGCACGTCGGGCCCCTGCAGGTACTCCTTCGAGAGCGGAGGACGATGATACGGCGGCACGGCTTCGTCCGTCAGGACCAGGATCGAGCCGTTCGCGTCCACTTCACGAATCCCATCCACGGCCGATGCCGCGGCGAGACCGCCCCCCACAATCACGTACTGAAACTCTTGCATCTCGTCGTCTTTCCGCCCACAGGCTGCCCAATCAGGCGGCCCGCGGGTTCAGTCTGTTCCGGTTCGGTCAGCAGGTACCCCGTTGACTACACCCCGAGGGTTCCAGTTCGCCCTTCGTCTCCAGCCCGACTCGACCGATCCGACTTTCGGCGACACTCCTGGGGGTTAGCGACCCGAGGCGTCCCACTTTCCGATCACGTCGCTCGCCAGGCTACGCAGCCGCTCGACGACGAGGTCGAAATAGCGGATGGCCTTCTCGCGATCGAACTCGGGGTACCCCTGACCCGGGGCGTACAGGCCGATGGAGGACGGAAACGGCCACGCCTGCCACCCGGTGGAGAACGGAGTAGCCTGCTCGGACCCCTCGTACCGCTCCGCGTGGACGAGATCCGGCCGGAGCGCGAGCACCGCCGCGGTCTCGTTGTTCCCCGCGTGCCCGCCCTGGGTCCCGAACACTTCTTCGGTGATGTCCGGTGTCACACTCCACCAGTTCACCACGAGCACGCGCGCGTCCGTCTCGCGGAAGACCGTACGCGCTGCGGCGTTGAGCGGGGCGAAGTTCGGCCCGTGTCCGTTGAGCACCACGATGTTGCGGAAGCCCGTCTCCGCGAGACCCCGCAACACTTGAGTGGCCGTCTCTCGGAGAAGGTCCTCCGAGATCCCGAAGGTTCCCGGATACTCGTCGAGCGACGTGTTGACGCCATAGTTGAGGGTCGGCGCGATCAGCGCTTCCAGATCCGGTGCGAGACGGACCGCAAGCGAGTCCGGAACCAGGATGTCGGCGCCGTTAGCGATCACCCCGTGCGCTTCCAACGTCCCCACGGGCAGGAGAACCGTGTGGAGACGGGAGGGGACAAGCTCCTGCACCTCCATCCAGTTGAGCGCGACCAGGTCACGAGACGATGGTGAGATCACGGCCCCCTGCTGCGCTTCGGCGGGCAGGTGTGCCCCCGCCAACGCCCCGGCGAGGATCACCGTCGCGATGACCCGTCGCGGCCGAGAGGAGTTCTCGAGCGATGCGCCAATCTCCATGGCTTCGAACATGAGCATGTCTACTCCAGTTCTTGTCTATTCCGATCCATTCAACAACTCGACCGGGTGAACCACGGGGATCGTCACTCCCGCCGCATCCAATCCGGCACCGATCTGCATGATGCAGCCAGGGTTTCCCGTGGCCACCGCGTCGTAACGACCGGCTCGGATCTCCTCCACTTTGCGTTCGAGAACGCGAACCGAGAGTTCCGAGTGGAAGAGATTGTACAGACCCGCTCCGCCACAGCAATCGGAAGACGATGGGAGCGGTTCCAGATCGAGCCCCGTCTCGTCCCTGACGCCGAGGAGCGGGGCGGAATCCACCCGCTGCGCATGCAGGAGATGACACGGTGCATCGTATGCGATCCGCGGAGCCCTGGAAGTCGGGTCCGTCTCGAGGGTGGAGGCCGTAGGCGTTCGAGATCGCGTCCCCGCGTCCTCAGCGACGAGCTCCATGACGTCGCGAACGCGGTCGCTGAAGCGAGCGGCGGCCTCCGCCCACGTCGGGTCATCGGAAAACCAGCCTCCGTACTCGCGCAACGCCGCGCCGCAACCGGCCGCGTCGGCCACGATATACTCCGCTCCGCCTGTCTCGAAGGC
>JALGZO010000420.1 GCA_025774865.1 bacterium
GAAACCGAGGCCGGTCCACGTGGACGCGGCGATCGAGCTTCCGCCGCCCCGCTGCAGAAGATCTTCCACGTAGAGCGGAAAGATGGGCATGACCATGCTCGCGGCAATCATCGTGACGAGAAGCCCGCTCAGGGCGAACCGCATGCGGATGTCCTGGAGCGCGAGCCGCAAGTTTCCGACCGGGGATACTCCCTCGCGCGCTTCCGTACGCGGCGGATTCTCCAGAAAGAGCACGATCACCACGGCTCCCACGGCGATCATCGATCCGGTAAGGACGAAGATCTCACGGAACGCCAGGAGTCCGGCCAGCAGGCCGCCCGCCGCCGGACCGATGAGCCGCCCCGCGGATGACGCCGCATTCAACCGGCCCATCGCTTCGGGCAACTTGTCGGAAGGCGTCGTGGCCGAGGTAATCGCGAGCGCCGCCGGGATGAACCCCGTGACAGCCCCCTGCACGAGACGCAAGAGCCAGAACTGGAGCGGGGTCTGCACGAACACGAGCAGGAAGTTCACCACGGCGAGGCCGATGATCGCGCGCACGACCATCACCTTGTGGCCGTACCGATCTCCGAGATAACCCCACACCGGCGACATCAAGCCGGCCGCGAGAAACGGGCCGGAGAAGATCAATCCCGACCAGCGCTCCACCGCCGCGCGGTCGGTCACTCCGAGCTCCCGAACGAAGAACGGAATGAACGGAATGACGATGCTCATCGCCGCGACGGTGACGAGCTGCGCGCCCGCGAGAACGACCAGATTGCGGCGCCACATGGGTCGGGGTGCGGCCGAGGACGACCCGGGGGTCGGGTCCTCGACTCCCGTCAAGGGAACCACGGACCCGGGTACTCGGAGAAGCTCGGATTCTGCCGGTCCCGGGGGGAGAGCACGGGCGACCGCGTCGGCCAGTCGATGGCGAGCTCGGGACTGTCCCAGGCGATCCCTCGCTCGGCCTCGGGGTCAAAGTAGGAACCACAGCGATAGACGACATCGGCGAGGTCCGACGTCACGCAGAAACCGTGGGCGAATCCGGCCGGGATGAAGAGCTGCAGGTGGTTCTCGTCCGAGAGCTCGACCCCGTAGGCCTTCCCGAAGGTCGCTGAAGACTCGCGAAGGTCGACGGCGACGTCGTACACGGTGCCGCGCGAGCAACGCACGAGCTTCGGTTGCCCCGGCGGCGCCTGGAAGTGAAGTGCGCGAATCGTGTTCCTCACCGACCGCGAGTGGTTGTCCTGCACGAATCGCACGCGGATCCCGGCTTCTTCCAGATGTTCCTCCCGGAACGTCTCGAGAAAGAACCCGCGTTCGTCGGTGACGACCTCCGGCTTGAAGAGCAGGAGGTCCGGGAAGTCCGTCGTCAGGATCCTCACGGAAGGTCCACGTACCCCTGGAGCTTCCTCGCCCGCGACGGATGACGCAGCTTGCGCAGCGCCTTCGACTCGATCTGTCGCACCCGCTCGCGAGTGACGTTGAAGATCGCGCCGACCTCTTCCAGCGTGCGAGGGCACCCGTCACCGAGACCGAAACGCAGGCGGATCACCTTCTCCTCCCGGCGGGTCAGGGTCGACAGCACGTTCGACATCTGCTCCTGAAGCATGGCGAACGCCGCCGAGTGCGCGGGATTGATCGCCGACGTGTCCTCGATGAAGTCTCCGAGGTTCGAATCCTCGTCCTCGCCGATCGGACGATCGAGGGAGATCGGCTCCTGCGCGGCCTTCAGGACGGACTTCACCTTCTCGACGGGCATCCCGAGCTTCTTCGCCACCTCTTCCGGCAGCGGCTCCCGCCCGTACTCCTGGACGAGCCGGCGCGACGCTCGCACGACCTTGTTGATGGCCTCGATCATGTGGACGGGGACGCGGATGGTCCGCGCCTGGTCGGCGATCGCCCGCGTGATCGCCTGGCGGATCCACCAGGTCGCGTAAGTCGAGAACTTGTAGCCCTTCTTGTAGTCGAACTTGTCGACCGCCCGCATCAAGCCGGAGTTCCCTTCCTGGATCAGATCGAGGAACTCGAGCCCGCGGTTCGTGTAGCGCTTGGCGATCGAAATGACGAGGCGCACGTTCGCCTCGATCATCTCCCGCTTGGCCTGCTCGGTCATCTTCTCGCCGGCGCGCATCGACGCGCACAGCTCCGCCAGCTCCGACGCCCGGCACTGCGCGTCCTGCTCCACCCGGCGCACCTTCCGGCGGGAGTTCTGAATCCCCTTCGCGAACTCCTCCAGGTCCTCCCTGCTCAGGCGGCCACGACGCCTCACCGACTTCAGCTCGTTGCCGCGGACGAGAAGATTGATCTCCTCGGCGGTGAGGCCCGTGGTCTCCTCGATCTGCCGGACCTCTTGTTCCCCCTCACCGACCCGCGCGTGCAGTTCCTTGAGCCGTTCGACGAACTTCTCGCTGAGCTTCGGCTGTAGCTTGAGCTCGCGCAGTTCGTCGTTCACCCGGCCCCGAAGCGTCGCGCGCTTCTTGTCGTAGTCGCGGCGCTGTTTCTCCGTCCAGGAGGCACGCGGTGGCTTCGCCGCGAGCTTCTCGAGCTCGTGGTGGCTGCGGACGATCTTCCGGACCCGGGTCATCACCTGAGCCCGCTCGGCCGGGCCGGGTGCGTTCGTCGGCCCGAAGCCTCCGGCGTCGAGGCGGACGAACTCGTCGATGCTCATCTTCTCCTTGTCCACCTTCTGCGCGATGCTTTGCAGCTCTTTCACGGAGCTGGCGCTGCGAAACACCGTCTGCAGGACCATTTCCTGACCCTGTTCGATACGCATCGCGATCTCGATCTCGCCCTGGCGGTCGAGAAGCGGGACGCGTCCCATCTCGCGGAGATACATCCGGACGGGGTCGTCGAAGCGAACCGGTTGCGCGCCGATGACGGCGTCGGCGGTCTTCTTCTTCGCCTTCTTTCTCTCGAGGCGCGCGCGCCCCTCTTCGACGCTGTCGACGACGTCGACCTTCAGCTTTCCGAGCGACGCGTAGATCTCGTCCATCTCGTCGAGACTGGCGTCCTCGTCCAAGTAGTCGTTGATCTGGTCGTACGTCAGGAACCCCTGCTTCCCTCCGAGCTTCTTCAGGGACTCCATGACCTTGGTGTGGGTCTTCGTCTTCTTCGGCATGTGAATCGGTACCTCCGGGTAGGTTCGACCCGCTTCGTGGGTTCTTACAAAGTCTCCTTGGGGGCGCTGAGCGCTTCCATGTTTCTTCTGATCTCCAGCTTGCGCTGCCCGAACTCGCGCACCCGGTCCTCCTCGCCCCGGGCTTTCGCCTTCCTCATCTCCAGCATCACGGCTTCCATTTCTCGTTCCAGAAAGCGGAGCTCCAGACGGTTGCGACAATCTTCCGCCCTTCGCTCGATCTCTCCTGCGTACTGATCCGCGACCGAGAGCTTGCCGAGGAACGCTCGCGTGCGTTCGTCTCCGCGGAACGCCTCCAGCAGCGTTCCCGCGCTCGGCGAGCCGCCCGTCTCCCGAATCCGGCGGGCCTCCTCTACCACCCGTTTCGTCGTGGCGTGGTCGAAGTGCTCCGGGCCGAAGTCCGAGATCATCTTCCCGCCCAGCTCCTCGTGGTGCAGGAGAATCGCGATGAAATCCTTCTCCAGCGCCGGCAACTTGCCGCCGGATGTACCGGCCACGACGCGGGCCGGGGCGGGCGCGCTCTGGGTCTCGCGCTCCGCGATCCGTCGCCGGGTGTCGGTCTCCTTTCCGCGCACCGCCGCGAGCTGCTCCTCGAGCAGGGCAATGGGGAGCCCAGTCCGACCTGCGAGCTCCTCGAGGTACACGCGCCGCCGTAGCGGTTCTTCGATCGGCGCGAGAGCCTCGAGCACCCGGCGAACGGCCCTCTCTTGCGCGGCTCCCCGCTCGTAGCCCTCGTCTCCGAGCAGCGTACCCAGAACACCCGAGGCGTTCGCGAGACGCTCTCGGAACGCATCCGCTCCTTCCCGGCGTAGCAAGCTGTCCGGGTCTTCGCCCGGCGGCATCTTCGCCAGGCGAGTCTCGAGGCCCGCCCCCAGGAGCGGTCCGCAGCTCGCCACGACGGCCTTCTGTCCCGCCTCGTCGCCGTCGAACACCACGGTGACCTGATCACAGCTTCGCGCCAGGAACGCCGCGTGCTTCGAAGTGAACGCCGTTCCGAGAGAAGCGATCGCGCCGCGGATCCCGACGTTCGCCAGCGCCAGCACATCCGTGTAGCCCTCGACCAGGATGGCTCGGCGGTTCGCCCGGATCTCGGCCTGGGCCTGAGGGAATCCGTACAGGACCTTCCGCTTCCGAAAGAGCGGCGACTCCGGCGAGTTCAGGTACTTCGGCTCTCCCTCCCCGAGCACGCGACCGCCGAACCCCACGACCTTCGAACCGAGCGTCTCGATGGGGAACATGAGCCGCTTGCGGAAGCGGTCGTAGTGACCGGGGCCCGTGTCGCGACGAGCGGCGAGCCCGGCCCGCTCCAGCACCGAGGGACGAATCCCTTCCTGGCCGGCCACCTTCAGCAGGCGATCCCAGGCGTCCGCGGACGCCCCGAGACGGTACTCCGCGACCACCTCGCGGGACAGGCCCCGGCGCTCGATCTCCCGACGGGCCGCTTCGCCCTCCTTCCCCCGCAGCAGGTCGCGGTAGAGACGCACGGCGATCGCGTGCGCCCGGTAGAGCAGGTCGAAGTCGTCCGCCGCGCCCGGGTCGCCCCCGCGCCGCTCGTACGGCGCGAGGTCGATCCCCGCTCGACCCGCGAGATCTCGGAGCGCTTCGGGGAAGCTCAGATGGTCGTGCTCCATGAGGAAGCGGTAGGCGTCGCCGGTGACGCCGCAGCCGAAGCAGTGGTAGATCCCGCGGTCGGGGCTCACGTTGAAGGACGGTGTCTTCTCCTGGTGGAAAGGGCAGAGGCCGAGGAAGTTTCGCCCCGAGCGTTTGAGATTCACGTATGCGCCGATCAGCTCGAACAGATCGATGCGGTCGCGAACCTCGGCGATGACGTTGTCCGGGACTTTCAGCATCAGTTCAGCACCGCGATCGTGACGCCACTTCCGCCCTCGGCCGGCTCACCGAGCCGAAACGATTTCACGCGCTCGTCGTTCTCCAGCTGTTCCGTGATGGCACCGCGCAGCGCCCCCGTACCCTTCCCGTGAATGATCCGGAGCCACGAGCCTCCGGCGAGCAGGACACCGTCCAGGGTGCGATCGACCTCCTGGATCGCTTCCTCCACGGTGCGCCCGCGCAGGTCGAGCTCGCTCGTGGCGATGCCCTCCGGGCGCTTGACCGGAGCCGCAGCCTGCGGTCGCGGGCGTGGCTCCGCCGCACGCTCGCGAACCTCGAGCGAGTCGATCGGTACCTCCACCCGCAGAGACCCCACGGCGACCGCGACCTTGCCGTTCGAGCCCGGCTTCCCGAGCGCGGTTCCTTTCCACCCCATCCGGGGGATGAGAACCGGGGTGCCGTCTTCCAGCTCTTCGGGGCTCGCGGGGTGCGCCGGCTCCTTCGCGCCGCTCCCCTCCGCGAGACCTCGCTCGAGGTCTTTCCCCATCTCGCCGAGCCGCGTGCGCGCGCGCCCCGAGGCCTTCCCGCCCGCGCCGTCCGTCTTGACGGCGCCGAGAATCTCCGAGAGCTCCGCCTTCGACCGTTCGACGAGGCGTCGTGCCTCTTCCATCGCCTCGCGCTTGATCTGGGCGCGCTCATCGTGCAGGCCGGCGATCCGCGACTCCGCCTGTTCTCTCGCGCTCCGGGCAGCGCCGAGCTCCTGCTCCAGCTCGACCTTCGCCTCGTCGAGACGGCGACGACGATCCTGGAGGTCGTGCAGCAACCCTTCGACCGCCTCCCTCTCGCCGCCGAGCATCGCGCGCGCCTCTTCCACGATCTCGGCCGGCAAGCCCAGTCGCGCCGCGATCGAGAGCGCCTCCGAGGATCCGGGCACACCCTGGAGGAAGCGGTACGTCGGAGCGAGACTGTCGCGATCGAACTCGAGCGACGCGTTCTCCATCCCGTCCGTGTCGTGCGCGAAGACCTTGAGTGACCCGTAGTGCGTCGTGACGATCGTCATGGCCCCCGCGCGGGTGAGTGCGCCGAGAATCGACTTGCCGAGTGCCGCGCCTTCCTCCGGATCCGTGCCCACTCCGATTTCATCGAGGAGGACCAACGTGTCTTCGCTCGCGGCGCGGAGCCCGTCCTTGATGTGCGAGAGATGCGACGAAAACGTCGAGAGGCTCGCCTCGATGGACTGCTCGTCGCCGATGTCGGCGAACACCTCGTGGAAACAGGGGAGCTCCGTACCCTCGCCGGCCGGGACGTGGAGCCCACACTGATTCATGATGACGAAGAGGCCTACCGTCTTGAGCGCCACCGTCTTCCCGCCGGTGTTCGGTCCCGTGATGACGAGCGTGCTCGCATGCTCGCCGCTGAGCTCGAGGTCGAGCGGCACGACGGGATCGCCCGACTCCTGGTTCGCCATCTGAAGGAGTGGGTGACGTCCTTTCCGGATGACGAGCCGGTTCGGCGCGGGCAGCGCGGGAATGGCGTGGAGGTCGCGCGAGAGCTTGCCGGCCGCGTAGTGCGTATCGATCTCCACGAGCGCAGCCTCGTTCGTTCGCAGCGCCGGCAACGCGAAGCGCACCTGCTCGGTCAGCTCGGCCAGGATGCGCCGGATTTCCTCGTTCTCGGCACTGCGCAATTGGGCGAGCTCGTTGTTGTGAGGCACGACCGCCGTCGGCTCGAGGTAGACCGACGCGCCGCTTCCCGACTGCGCATGCACCACGCCTTTGAGTCCGCCGAGCCGATCGCGCGCGACCTGGATGACGTGCCGGTCGCTGCGAAGGGTAATCACGGGCTCGGAGGCGCCGGCGAGCGAGCGAACCGTCTTCCCCAGGAGCTCGAGAATTCGAGACCGCGTTCTTTCCTGGTCCTGGCGAATGCGACGGAGCGCGCGCGAAGCGCGGTCGCGCACGCGACCTTCGGGGTCCAGCTTCTGGTCGATGGACTCGCGAAGCTCACCGAGAGACTCGAGGGAGCGCGCCGCGTCCCACAGCTCGGGAAGCGTCTCGCGGCGCTCGTGGAGGTGGGCGCGAAGCCGCTTCACGACGTGGAGCGACCGGGCGACTGGCGCGAGCTTCGCACCCGGGAGCACGCTGCCCGGGGGCTCGGCCTCGTCCAGACTGGACTCCAAGTCGGGTAGGCCATGAATCGGGAGGTCGTGGTCCTCGAGGACACGGCGGACCTCGGAGACGCAGGATAGCCGCCGGGCAATCTCACCAGGGTCCTGGCCAGGGCGGAGCTCCCGGAGCCGCCGGGCACCCGCGGCGGCCGCGGCCCGCTCGACGAGGGCCTCACAGATCTTTCCGAACTCGAGAACGCGCAGGGAATGAGCGTTCATCGGCCTCCGGGGTACGCGCACCGGCTGCTGGGCCCGGGGGAAGCGCGCAACGGAATTCGCGGGATCCCGCGAGGATGCTAAGTGTTTGCCCGAAAAACTCTTAGCCTTTGCGAGGACAGCGACCGGGCACAGCTCTTGACAAAAATGTCGCGCGAGACCGCTTCTGTCAACCCCCCCACCGGAATCGTGGTCGTGCTCCGGGCTCGAGGGGCGATCACGGCCAGGAGTGGTAAGATACAAGCGTAGGAGAGCCTTGCCCCCGGAGCGAAGACACCCGAATGCTCGATCTCAGGCACTGCGTGGCCCTGGCTCTTCTGACCGGCGGGACCGGGGCGGAGATCGCCTCGGCTCAGTGCATCGACTACGGGGACTTTCTCCACTGGGAGGGATCCCTGGCGACGCCGGACGACGCCCTGGGGATCGCCGCGGATGACCAGCACGCCTACGTGGCGTGTGCCCACTCGGGTCTCCAGGTCCTCGACCTCCAGGATCCCGCGCGTCCGGTGATCGTCGGATCGGCCGGCCTCCCGGGCCGGGCCAACGCCGTCGCGATCGCCGGAGACCACGCCTACGTGGTCGACGAAGTCGGTCTCCATGTCGTGGACGTCCGAGATCCGCTCGTGCCCCAGCTTCTCGGGTACGTCGATACGCCGGGGACCGCCGTCGCCGTGGCGGTCGAGGGCGACTTCGCCTACGTTGCGGACCTCTCCGAGCTTCAAGTCGTCGACGTGGCCGATCCATCGTCACCCCGCATCGTGGGGACCCTGCCGACGCCGGGCACCATCCGCGGAGTGGCAGTAGCCGGAAGCCACGCCTACGTGGCGGACGGACTCGGTCTGCGAGTCGTGGACGTCGCCGATCCGACGAGCCCCGGGATCGTCGGGGCCACGAAGACGCCGCTCCTGGCTCTGGCCGTGACCATCGCCGGCGGCCACGCCTACGTCGCGGACGCCTCCGGTCTCCAAGTGATCGACATTACCGTTCCCACCTCACCGCTGGCCGTCGGGTCCGTAGACACGCCGGGCTTCGCGCTCGGCGTGCTCGTGGTCGGAGACCACGCCTACGTCGCCGACAACGCCTCGGGAGTCCAG
>JALGZO010000421.1 GCA_025774865.1 bacterium
GGTTGTACGAGAGCCTGACGACGAACGTGGGGATCTCCTGGAGCCTTCAGGACGCTTCCACCGGATCGAGGAACCAATTCGGGGGAACGATCCGAGAGATCTACAACAAGCGGCTCGGTGAATGGGGGCGTCTCACCCTTCGAGCCACTCCCCGCATCGCGATGGCCTACGATCGACCGCAAGGGGACATAGCGCCAGTGTTCGACGAGAGCCATACGATGGCGGATTTGCCATTCGCGCCTCGACTGGACAACCCGGACGTCATCATAGAAACCATCGAAGTCACAAGTGAAGACTGTTCAGGGGAAGTCTGCGAGCCGGAACTAGACTATCGGGCCATTCCGGTCAGTGGAGGCTTCGTCGAGCTCAGGCTCCCCGACGTACCACGAGATCTCGATGTAGACTCCGCGGTACTGGTGGAATACAAATACGAGCTCGGCGAAGAGGCCGATATCCTGAACACGGGCGTCGACGCCGAGGCATCCCTGTTCATTCTCGAGCGCCTTGGATTGTTCTGTCGCTACGAGATCAACGACCAGAAGCTCGTCTCGGGGAACGAACGGAATGTCCGGATCAACGACTACGACCGCACCGTGGTCGGGATGCATCTGACATGGCCGTGGTTCTCGGCGACCGCCGAATTCGAGGATTACAACGCGACCTTCGGACCGTTCCGAGGGTATTCGGGATCGATCTCCGCGTTCAACGACAGTACAGCATCGTGGCGGGTTGGTTTCAACGCCGGCTACACTTTCCGCGACCAGAAGGATACGGGCGAGACCATGGGTCTTCTGAGTCTTTCCGGTACCGTGACGAAGCGGCTGTTCAGGCGAGGAGAGCTGACGCTCGAGGGTCGTTACCGGCAGGAGCGCTGGACCGGGGACCGATCGGATGAGAGTGACGTCGATACATTGTTCCTGAATGCCGGTTACTCGTGGTGGTACGGAAAGGTCAGTGTGAAACTGAAGGGCGGGATGGCGCAGATCCTCCGGAAGAGAGAAGACAGGAGCGTGTACCGTGTCGATTTGCGGGTGCGTCGGTCGTTCTAGGACCGCGGGCAATCTGCAGAGGCCACACCGTTCCTCGGCGGGCCGGTGGGCCGCCGCGATCCTCGGCGGGGTCCTCGCGTGCGCGACGGGCCCCCTGCCGGAACCCAGCTGGAATCACCCGGAGGTGAGCCTGTTCTGGCCCCGGGACTCCGAGTCCGAGCGCGCCCGGATCGAGTACCTGGGTGTTCTGCGCACTCCAGCCGATCTGGGCCGCAGGGCCGGTATGGTCGAACGGTTGAGGAACCTCATCTTCGGCGAGGAGACGGTGGCGCTGCTGCGACCGATCTCCGTTGCGAAGAACGAGGCGGGGATGCTTGTCGTGGCCGATCCCGGTATGCCGGCCGTGTACCTGTTCGATCTCGAAGGGAGGAGTTACCGTCAGCTGGACGGCGAGGCCGCCTCTCTCCTGCGTTCACCCGTCGGAGTGGCCATCGATGATTCGGGACGCGTCTACGTGGCTGATTCGGTTCGGGGGAGGGTCTTCGTGTTCGACGAGCGCAGCAAGCTGGTCGCGGAGCTGGGCGAGGACGTGCTCAGCCGCCCCACGGGGCTGGCGCTGGACCCGGCGCAGGAGCACCTCTACGTCGTCGATACGCTCGCCTGTGCCGTGTTCGTGTTCGACCGCGCCGGGCACAAGGTCGGAAGCTTCGGGCAGCGCGGCACCGCCCTCGGGGAGTTCAACTCCCCGACCTTCGTCACCGTGGCGCCAGACGGGACCGTCAGCGTTTCCGACTCACTCAACTTCCGGGTCCAGAGCTTCCGTCCCGACGGCACACCGATCGCGGCCTTTGGTCTACCCGGGGATGGCGCTGGCCACTTCGCCCGACCGAAGGGCATTGCCGCCGACACGGAGGGACGCCTCTACGTCGTGGACGCGGCCTTCGAGAACGTCCAGATCTTCGACCCGGATGGCACGCTGCTGCTGCCATTCGGCGCTTCGGGGACCGGTCCCGGCGAGTTCACGCTGCCGGGGGGGCTGTTCCTCGATTCGACCAATACCATCTGGGTGACGGATT
>JALGZO010000422.1 GCA_025774865.1 bacterium
AGCGAGAGCGCGACGAAGGACGAGATGAGCACCGCGAACGCGAGTGACGCGGCGAATTCGTTGAAGAGGCGCCCGACGTTACCGGTGAGAAACGCCACGGGAACGAACACGGCGACGAGCGCGATCGTCGTGGCGACGATCGCGAAGCCGATCTCCTTCGCCCCATCGAAGGCCGCCCGCCGCCGGCTCTTGCCCATCTCCATGTGCCGGAAGACGTTCTCCAGCATGACGATCGCGTCGTCCACGACGAGCCCGACCGCCAGCACGAGCGCGAGCAGCGTGAGGATGTTGATGGTGAAACCCAGGAGGTGGACGGCGGCGAACGCGCCCACGAGGGAGATCGGGATCGCCAGAGCCGGCACGAGCGTCGCGCGCACGCTCTTGAGGAACGCGAGGACGACGAGGATCACGAGCCCCGTCGCGAGGAAGATCGTGCGCGTGACCTCGTCGATCGAATCCTGGATGAAGACCGACGAGTCGTACGCCACGTCGAGCCGCATGCCCTCAGCGAGCTCGGTCCGCAGCTCGGGCAGGACGCCGCGGATCTCCGATGCAACCGACACGGTGCTCGCCTTGTTCTGCTTGACGACGCCGAGCCCGATCGCAGGGACCCCGTTGTACCGCGCGATGGTGCGCTCGTCCTCCGGGCCCACCTCGACCTCGGCCAGGTCGCCGAGCCGCACGAGATCCGTGTCGCGCTGCGTGACGATGATCGACCCGAACTCCTCGGCGGTACGCAGCTCGCCGCGGGTCCGCACCGAGAACTCTCTTCCGGTACCCTCGACCCGTCCGCCGGGGATCTCGGCGTTCGCGAGCCGGATCGCCCGTTCCACGTCCTCGGTCGTGATCCCGTAGGCGGCCATGCGCGGCGGATCGAGCCAGACGCGCATCGCGTAGCGGCGTTCCGCCCCGATGAACACGTTGGCGACGCCGGGAAGCCGCTGCAGCCGATCCTTGAGCACGAGATCCGCGACCTCGGAGAGCTCGAGCGCCGTGTGACGATCGCTCGAGAACGCGATCCAGAAGATCGGCTGGGCGTTCGTGTCGACCTTCGCGACGATGGGATCCTCCGCCTCCACCGGCAGACTGTCGCGGATTCGCGACACGCGGTCACGGACGTCGTTGGCCGCCTCGTCGACATTGCGCCTCAGCTCGAACTCCACCGTGATCACCGACCCCTGCTCCTGGCTGGAGGAGGAGATCGTCTTCACGCCCTCGATCGTCGCGAGCTGCTCTTCGAGGACGTCGGTGATCTCCGTCTCGACCACGCTCGGACTCGCCCCTCGATAAAGGGTGGTGATCGAGACGATCGGAGGATCGATATCGGGGTACTCCCGAACGGGAAGACGCGTCACGGAGATCACGCCGAACAGCATGATCGTGAGACTCATCACCGTCGCGAGGACGGGCCGCCGGATCGAAACTTCGCTCAGCTTCACGGCGCGCTCTCGTCCTCGTCCGCCGCGCGGTTGACGGCCATCACCTTCGCGCCGGGGAAGAGCTTCTGATGCCCCGCGCGCACCACGAGGTCGCCCTCACTCACTCCCTCCAGCACCTCGACGCGGCCGGCGAGCCGGGTACCCAGGCGGAGCGAGGCCCGGGCCACCGTGCTGTCGGGCTGGACGACGTACGCGAGGAACTGTTCGCCCTCGGCGAAGACGGCTTCGCTCGGAATCGTGAGCGCGAGCTCCCGCGCCGACAACACGGCCGTGACGTTCGCGGACATGCCGGGCCGGAAGCGGCGCCCCGGATTCTGAACGCGGGCGATCACGCGCACGCTCCGGGTATCCGGATCCAAGATCGGATCGACGACGTAGATGCGACCGGTCACATCGTGCTCGGGGTACGCCGGGGTCGACACCGTGACTTCCGATCCGCGCCGGAGCTCGGCCAGGTAGCGCTCGGGAACCGAGAACACGACCTCGAGCTGGGCGATCTGTGCGAGCTCGGTGATCGGGTCCCCGGCGCGCAGAAACGCCCCGGGACTGACTTCGCGCGGCCCGACGATCCCGGAGACGGGCGCCGTGATCCGGGTCTTCGCGAGACGGGCGTGGGCGAGCG
>JALGZO010000423.1 GCA_025774865.1 bacterium
GGATTCGACGATGGGAACGGCGGGAGTGTCCCTCGCGAAAGCGGGGAGTGGGGACCCGAGTACGAGTCCGAAGGCGAGCACGATGGTGCTCGCCAGGATGATTCCCTTCACAAAACACCTCCCCTCTGATCGACGGCGCTGGAAACGGAGCTCGCCGCCGGAGGCGAGCATAGCGCCCCGGGCTCGCGCGACCATGACCGCCATCAGCCCATCTCATGAGGAAGCTCATGAAGTCGGAACGTCCAGCCCGACTTGGGGTTGCAGAGTGTTAACCACGGTTAAATTGAGGCCGACACCGTGGGATTTCGTTCGCCGCCGCGTCAGGACGAAATGGTCTCGAGGCGGAAGCCCTCGAGCGCACCGCGCAGCCTGAGTCTGAGAATCGGAAGCGAGCGCCGCCGGAACGTGAGCACGCGCACGAGGGCGTTGCCCAAGAACAGACCGAACGAGGCGAGCACTCTCGCCTTGAGCGAGCGCGGCAGGCGGCTTCGAAGCAGCCGAACGAAGAGCGCGCCCTGCCCCTCCGCGTAGGTCAGATGCTTCGAGAAATCCGACGGTCGCCGGGGGTGAAGAGTGCCGGCGTCGAACAGCACGGCCTCTTCCACTTCGTTGGCGAGCACGACCTGCGAGAGCAAGAGAACGTCTTCGCCCGCCTTGAGTCTCGTTTCCTCCCCGGGCCCGATCGACTCGTCGAAGCGGATCCCGGCTCCGACCACGTACGAGGTGGGCAGGAACGTGGACCACAGATAGGTGGAGAAGAGCAGGCGCCCGATCGACGTGGGTCGCCCCGTCGTGACATCCGAGAAGCGGCCGGCGGGATCGCCTTCGTACCAGTGGGCGCGGCCGATCAGGATCCGGTCGCGGCCGCTGAAGTACGACCGAACCGACCGCAAGAGCCCGACGCTCGGAACCGCATCACTGTCGAGGAAACACAGGAACCGGGGCTCCGCGGATCGCAACCGATCGAGGCCGAGATTGCGAGCCGCCGAGGCCGAGAACCGAGTCGTCGCGAGGACCTCGACCCCCGGAACGTGGAGGAAGTCGAGATCCAATCGATCGGCATCACCCTTCGTCTGAACCACGACGACGAGCTCAGCCGCCACGTCGGCCTCACGCAGGTTCTGCATGACTGCCGGGAAAACGGTCCTGTAAGCTGGAAGCTGTGAGTCCATGACCGGCGTGACGATCCCGAGACTCATGGTACCTCCCGGAGGACGCGACCTTGGTACACCCTGGAATCGGCCGGCTCGGCGCCAAACCCGAGGTCTCATCGGGCCGCCCGGTGGGCGGGTCCACGGCGCTCGCCGCCTCGGTCCTCCTCGCGGCGGCTCCCGGATCGGCCTCGCCGCCGTACCGGGACGTTGCGGACCGGGCCGGCGTCGACTTCGTTCACGCGAACGGCGCGACCGGGCTGAAGCAGTACAAGGAAGTGATGGGCTCTGGCGTCTGCCTTCTGGACGCCGACGGCGACGGACGTCTCGATCTCTACTTCGTGAGCAGTCTCGGCTCGAATCGGCTCTACCGGAATCTCGGCGCGCTCCGGTTCGAGGACGTGACGGACGCGGCGGGCGTCGCCGACACGGCTGGCTACGGGATGGGAGCGGTGGCCGCCGACATCGACAACGACGGCGACGACGACCTTTTCGTCACGAACTACGGGCCGAACCGGCTCTTCCGCAACCACGGCGACGGCACTTTCGAGGAGATCGGAGCCGCCGCCGGCGTGGACGATGCTCGGTGGGGCGCCGGCGCCGTGTTCCTCGACGCCGACCTCGACGGCGTTCTGGACCTCTACGTCGTCAACTACGTGCAGCAAGCCGAGCCCGACAGCAACGAGTGTTTCGGCGCGCGCGGAACGCTGCGGCTCTACTGTCATCCCCGCCTCTACCCGCGCGAGAAGGACGTCTTCTACCGCGGCCTCGGCGGTGGGCAGTTCGAGAACGCGACGGAAGCGGCCGGCCTCGCCGCCTTCGCCGGGCGCGGTCTCGGCGTCGTCGCCGCCGACCTCGATGACGACGGTTTCACCGACATCTATGTCGCGAACGACCTCGATCCGAACT